>DATARJ010000082.1:0-3702 GCA_036264205.1 Methylocella sp. | reverse complement strand
GTTGATGTTTAGAAAGCAAAATCGCAATAGCGGTTTCGTCTCGCGCCAAGCCTCCCGGTATGGAGAAGTCAATGCAATCATTCGGCAAGGTCCTCGCCATCACAACCTTCTCGATGTTAGCTTCCGGCGGCGCCATTGCGCAAACGTCTTATTACGAATACGGGCCGCCGCCGCCTAATTCGCCCTCCGGCCGAATCGCGCAAGGCCTCCCCCTCCAGGAATTGGACCGGTTGCGCTATGGTTATTCCGGCACCCGCGGCCGCATGGGTCTCGGCGCCGATCCGGCCCACCCGGAAGGTCCCGGTAATTTTTCCTCGCCAGGACGGTAGCGTGGCAGCTTGCACGAATCGGTATTTTGATGAATTTCGTTAATATTTGCTAGCCTGCACCGGAATCGGGGTTTGGAACATGCTATATTAAGCAAGCCTCCGCCGCTGTTTACTTCGAATGAGCCACCAGATGCTGGGCTTGAATGAAAGTTTTTTCGCGAGCAAGAGTCTCACCATTGCCGCTGCGGCGATCGCATTCCTCGTCGCCGCTAGTGTGTTGTCCATTATTTTCCGCTCCACCTTCCGACGTCGGCTTCGGTTGCCACGTAATGGAAGGGCCCGCCTGCCGCGGCTTGGAACCGTCGATGCCTTCGACCTCGACCGGCAGCGCCAGCTCGTTATTATTCGACGTGACAATGTCGAACACCTGCTGATGATTGGGGGGCCCAACGACCTTGTGATCGAATCGGAAATTATCCGCGCCGAGAGCCGCGAGCCGCGCGAGGCAAGACTTCGCGACAAGGAGCTGCGCGAAAGAGAGCCGCGCGACGCGCCGCCGGTGCCCGCCGGAAATTCTTGGCCCTCTCCGGCGGAAGCGCCACCCCCGAATACGGCGCAGCGCAAAATGCCGTTTGCGCCTTCCGCCGGGTTGGAGTGGGACACCGGATTGACGGCCGCTGTCCCCATCGGGGGATCGGCGCGCGATTGCGCGCCACCGATTGTTTTACCCGCGCCAAGGCGGCCCGTTTTTCCGCTGCCGCCAAGGCGCATGCCGCCGCCCGTTCCTCCGGTTGGCCAAGGAACATCGAATCCCCACGAGCCTCTCCACGGCGGCGCCGGTCCGGCGCAAAAACCCGAGCTCGGAACCAGTCCCACCAAAGGATTTCCGCGCGCGCCAGTCGCCACGCCTTTTTTGCGACCTCCGACCCTGCGCCAGGTGCAAGAGACTGCCGCCAAACCCGCCTCATCGGGGACATCCGCGACACCGGCCGCGGACGCGCTTTCCCCGCGCTCGCTTCCGGGGTCTGAAGGGATCCCAACCTCCCCGGCGGGTGACGTGGCACGGCAGCCAGACTTTTCCCTCGCGCCCGCGACGCAATCCGCGGGATCGGCGGCTCCACCTGGTGCCGCCAGGCGTTCAATATTGGAGGTTTCGGCAGACGGTCCGGCGCAAGACTGCGTCGTTACGCTCGAGGAAGAAATGGCCCGGCTGCTTGGACGCGCGCCGGACTAAACCAAGCGGACGTCGCGCGTCAACAAAGGCTCGCCGAAAGCCGGTTTGTTGCCAAAACTGGCGGCCGCGATGCCGTCGCGATCCTGTCCCTAAAATAGCATTGTGTCAGCTCTCGCGGTGGGTGCGTTCGCGACGTTCGTGGCGTTCCTGCGCCTCCACCGAAAGGGTTGCGATCGGCCGCGCATCGAGCCGCTTCAGGCCGATAGGCTCGCCGGTTTCTTCGCAATAGCCATAGGTGCCATCGTCAAGCCGTTCCAGCGCCGCGTCGATCTTTGCGATCAGCTTGCGTTGCCGGTCGCGCGCCCGCAATTCGATGGACCGGCCGGTCTCGGAAGAGGCGCGATCGGCGAGATCGGGATGGTTCTCACTCTCTCTCTGCAATACTACCAAGGTTTCGTGGCTCTCGCGCAAAATATCTTCTTTCCAAGCAATTAGTTTGCGCCGGAAATAATCCCTCTGACGCTCATTCATAAAGGCTTCGTCTCCGGACGGTTTGTAGCCGCCTTCAACTTCCTCGATAGGCACTTGCGCGACTCCCAATCTCAAGCCGCCGCCCTTATAACGATTGCCTTCTCCATATACAATCGGTCCCGCCGGCCCGGATCGGGGCGACGAACGAAACCGCCGCGCAGACTCCAATGTGGATGAATTCTTGCCAACGGTTTTGCAAAAATTCCGATGGGCTGATCTATCGAGGCGCCGGTTACCTACGGGTGAGGCGCTGTTATTTGATCGGCTATGATCGACGAGACTTGGTATCAATGACCAGGCTGATGGGATAAAACGTGCCGGAAACGCAGGTTCTCCAGTTGCTTCCGCTGGCCAGATACCCTCTGCGCTTGAAGCTGCTCTTTGCCGATGTCCTGGAACAGAAAATCGCTTTCACCTGCGACAACGTTTTCGCCCGAGGAAATCGAGCGCTACGCGCGCCATATCGTGCTGCACGGTGTCGGCGGACCTGGCCAGCAGAAGCTGAAGGCCGCGCGGGTGCTCGTCATAGGCGCGGGCGGTCTCGGATCGCCGCTCATTCAATACCTTGCGGCGGCGGGCATCGGCGAGATCGGCGTTCTCGACGACGACGAAGTCTCGCTGTCGAATCTTCAGCGCCAGGTTTTGCACGGTACAGCGGATATTGGCCGCGCCAAGGCCGAAAGCGCGAAAGCGGCGATCGAACGATTGAATCCGCACGTCAAGGTCACCGCGCTGTCTGCAAGGCTCACCGCGGATAACGCCCGCGCCATGGTCGGCGCTTTCGATGTCGTCGCCGATGGCTCGGACAATTTTGCGACTCGCTATGCCGTGTCCGACGCCTGCTATTACGAAAAGCGTCCGCTAGTCACCGCCGCGGTCGGCGCCTTCGACGGCGCGCTGACGGTTCTGCGGCCCTATGAAAACGGACCCCTCGGCGAACCGAATCCAACTTACCGTTGTCTTTATCCGGAGCCGCCTCCACAGGGGACGGTGCCGACTTGTTCCGAGGCAGGCGTGCTAGGCGCCCTGACTGGCATTCTTGGCGCGATGATGGCCCTGGAAGTTATCCGCGAAATCGTCGGTTTCGGCAACGGACTTGTCGGCAGGCTCGTGCTCGTCGACGCGCTCGGCATGCGTATCGAGACATTGCGCTACCGGTGGGATCCAACCAATCCCCTGAACGGAACCGCCGCCACCGCATCATAGGGGGAGGGGGCGGAAGGACTCGACGGCGCGTAGGCGAGCGTTGACAGCCGCGGCACCAGCTACTAGATCACGCTTCGGCATACCAAAGTTTTTCTTTTCGAGGCTTTTAGCGGGGAGCGGGTGGGGGATAGTTCAACGGTAGAACAGCGGACTCTGACTCCGTCAATCTTGGTTCGAATCCAGGTCCCCCAGCCACATAACTTAGTGACATTATCGCATTTTCGTGTTTTTCGGTGGCGCCGGAATTCGTCCGACATGTCCGCCGGTTACGGACCCTCCATCAAAATCGTCCGGTTCCAGAGACACAAAATCGTGGCCTCTTGCGTGCAAAGGCGCTTGGTGTCTCTGCGGCCCTTTTTTGGCCTGTCAGATGTCGAGCATTGTGGCGGGATTTGCGCGGCGTCAGGCAGGTGAAAATCCGAGGAGCCCCCGCTGCTCCTGCCAATCACGCGTCGGCAGATTCCCGGGCGTGGTGCTCGTTCCTATTTTTAATGAGATTCGCCATTTACATGATCGTAGCAT
>DATARJ010000065.1:0-2136 GCA_036264205.1 Methylocella sp. | reverse complement strand
GGCACGTTTTGCGCCAAGCTCAGCTGCGCGTCGCCGGTGCCGGGCGGCATATCGACAACCAGGCAATCAAGCTCGCCCCACAAAACATCGCGCAGCAATTGCTGGATCGCCGACACCACCATCGGCCCGCGCCAGATCATCGCCTCTTCTTCGTCGACAAGAAAGCCGATGGACATGGCCTTGATGCCATAAGCGATGAGCGGCCGGATGGAACGGCCCTCGGACTCAGGCTTTCCCTTGAGGCCTAGAAGGCGCGGAACCGACGGGCCGTATATATCGGCGTCGAGGACGCCCACCCGCCAGCCGAGCGAGGCAAGACCAAGCGCGAGGTTGACGCAGGTCGTGGACTTGCCGACGCCTCCCTTGCCCGAGGCCACCGCGATGATGTTGGAAATCCCCGGGATGGCAATGCCGCGCGGCGACGCAGGTTTCGGCGGGGAGGGCTTGGGCGGCGCCTGCTTTTCGGAGGTCAGGCTGACCAGCGCATTGGCGACGCCCGCTAATTTCTTTACCGCGGCCTCGGCTGCGGCGCGCATCGGTTCGAGCGCCGCCGATTGGCGCGGATCGATCGCGATCGACAAATAGACCTTTCCGTCCTTGATCGAGAGACCGGAGAGCGCGCCCGACCCCGGCAACGGCGTTTTACCATCGGGACCCGGAACCGATTGCAGCGCGGCGAGAACATCTTGATCGCTGACCATTCCGAGGCACGCTCCTTATGCCGCATCGCGGGCGTTTATATAGGCCTTCCCAGTGGTCTGTCCAATCGATCATTCGATATCGTGTTTCCAGAGCAAGCCCCGCGCCGATCTGTTCAGACTCATTCATGTTCACGCCGAATGGAGTGGCATGGAACCGATGGCTGGACTGTCGCGGTCTACCGGGGCAGGGCGTTTGTTCAAGCGGCCGCCAACTCTCCATATTAGCCGAGGTTATCGTCATGGGCGTCTGTTATCGTGATGGAATGGCAACATGCGCAGGAGGACCGTGTCTTTATCGGCAAAATGATGTTTCACCGCGGCCGCGACATGTAACCCGATCGCCGCGATCAGGAGCTTTGATAGGACTTCATGGATGAATTTCGTCCGCGCCTCCAGCAGCGCATTCGGCCGGTGAGATTGGGCACGACGAAGCCGCCGGGAAGGTGCGCAGGAAGCGGCAGCGGCGATGCCGAGACCAGGAGCCAGCCCGATGCGATCATCGCCGCGATTAGGACGTAAAAGCCGCGGTGCAGAGCCCGCGCGAGCCGCCGTTCCAAGGCCCTTGTCCCCGCCGGGGGCGCGGGCGGGGGATTTGCGATGCGCCATAGGCCGCGCACCAGCATTACCGCCAAAACGAGAAAGCCGGTTGACTTATGCAGCTGGTAGGCTTCGAATTTCGCCCCAGCGCGGAGACCGCCGTGCACCATGGTCAGACCAAGGCCAAGCATTGCAAGGACGAGAGCCGCGGCGCGCCAGTGTAGGGTCTTGGCCACGAAGCCCCAGCTCTCGCAGGTGTTGCGCGGCCTCATGGCTCGGCGGAGGCTTCCGTGGTAACAGTCAGATGGATCGCGTCGCTGATCAGCGGATAGCCCGAGTTCATGCCGAAATCCAGACGATTGATGACGCCCGTCGCCTTGAAGCCGACCCGCTGATTGGTCCCGGCAAGTTTGCCGGCGACCTCGACGTCCAGGCTGATCGGCCTCGTTACGCCGAGCATGGTCAGATCGCCGGTTACCCGCGCAAGGTGTTCGTCGCGTTTTTCGACGCTTGTCGAGACGAAGCCCATGTTCGGAAATCTTGCTACATTGAGAAAGGCCTCGCTGCGCAAATAATCATCCAGGGCCGCGGAGTTTACGTCCACGGATTTGGCCGCGACCCTAAAGTCTACCAGGCTCCGAGATGGCCTATCAAAATCGATATCGATGTGGCCCGCGAATGATTTGAACTCGCCCGCGGTTCTCAGCCAGCCTATCGCATCGACCCAAAAGCGCACATGTGTTTGGGATGGATCGATTTTCCAGGACGATCGCGCCTGCGCCGCGACCGTTCCGGCAACGAGCCCTAACCCTAGTAACGCGCGTCTGAAACTCTTGCCTTTGCGCATAACCCGAGAACTCCTGCGTCGCGGTATGCCCCGGCGGTGATTGACAGAGAT
>DATARJ010000043.1:0-4272 GCA_036264205.1 Methylocella sp. | reverse complement strand
TCCACGAGCGCGAGCGTGTTTTGAAACATGCCTTCGGTCTCGGTCGGAAAGCCCGCGATCAGATCGGCGCCAAAAACGATCTCCGGCCGCAGCCGGCGCAGTTCGGCGCATAGACGTATGGCATCGGCGCGGCAATGGCGCCGCTTCATGCGTTTCAAGATAAGATCGTCGCCGGATTGCAGCGAAAGATGGAGATGCGGCATAAGGCGCGGCTCATTGGCGAAAGCATCGATAAGCTCCAAGTCCGCCTCGATGCAATCGATCGAAGAAAGCCGCAAACGCGCGGGGCCGGGCACCACGTGCAAAATTGCCTTGACGAGCCCGCCAAGCGCCGGGGCGCTGCACAAATCCGCGCCATAAGAGGTAAGATCGACACCGGTCAGGACAATTTCGCGAAAGCCCTTGCTCGTTAAACGTTGGGCCGCGCGAAAAATTTCGTCGGGCGGCACCGAGCGCGAGGGGCCGCGTCCGAATGGAATGACACAAAAGCTGCAACGGTGATCGCAGCCGGTCTGCACCGCGAGAAACGCCCGCGTACGATCCTCGACGCCCTCGCTCAAAATCGTTGGAGCGGCCTTGGCCATCATGATGCTGGAGACTTCCACGCGGCGGCCGCCTTCTTCATCCGTCCAGGCCGCCGGATCGGCTTTGTCCGCATTGCCGAGGACCCGGAAAACCTCCGGCATGGTGGCGAATTGGTTTGGATCGATCTGGGCGGCGCAGCCGGTGACGACGATCTCGGCACCGGGCCGCTCGCGCTTGATGCGGCGAACGGCTTGGCGGCCCTGCCGCGCCGCTTCCGCCGTCACCGCGCAGGTGTTGACGATGACGAGGTTGGTTCGCCCGCAAGCCAAGGCGGCGCGGCGCATCGCCTCGGACTCGACAAGGTTGAGCCGGCAGCCGAAGGTCAGGACCTGAACGTCATGTGGTTCGCGCCCGGGCGGTGTCACGCTGCGATGTCCTTGAAGAGATCGGGATCAAGCCGCGTCTCGAATTCGAATTCGACTGGGCCGGTCATCGCGACATGGCCGTCGCTCTGCCGCCATGCGATATCGAGATCGCCCCCTGGCAGGCTCACGATGGCGTGACGGCCGGTGAGGCCTTTCCGCGCAGCCGCGACGAGGGCGGCGCAGGCAGCCGAGCCACAGGCGCGGGTCAAGCCGGTGCCACGCTCCCAGACTCTTAGCGTGATGTGCGCGGGGGAAGTGACATGCGCGAGCGAAATATTGGCGCGCTCGGGGAATATTGGGTGATTTTCGAGCAAGGGGCCGATCCTTGCAAGATCGAAGGCCGCGATATCATTGACCCAGAAAATCGCATGCGGATTGCCCATGTTAACGGCCGAGGGCGTATGCAAAATAGGCGCATCGATCGGGCCGATCTGCAACTCAATCGTGCGGGTGTCATGAAATGGATCGCGCAAGGGGATTTCATTCCAGGCAAGGCGCGGGCGGCCCATATCGACGGTGAAAATTGTTTCGCCAGCAAGCAGGCATTCGAGCCGCGCGGCGGCGGTCTCCAAAACGACCTTTTTGCGCGGCGTTCCCCTCGTCAGGAGAAAGGCGACGCCGCGCGCCCCGTTGCCGCAGGTCTCGGCTTGCGAGCCATCACGATTATAGATCATCATGAAGGCATCGGCTCCAATCGAGCGTGGCTCATGCAGCACCATGAGCTGATCGAAAGCAAGGCCTTCGCCGCGTCCGATCGCGCGCGCTTCGGGCCCGCTGACGGTCAAGCTGCTGTCGCGCAGATCGAGAACGGCAATCTCGTTGCCGAGCCCATTCATCTTGACGATGAGCCTATTTGCGAGCGGGCTCAAAGAGAGCAAGTCCAATCATTCATGGCTTCGCATTCACGGTGCAGACATCCGCGGATTGCCTTATTTTACCGAGGTTTAGCCTGGGGCATGGGATGCCAATTTGGGAAATCGACCTTGATTGCGGCCGGCCAATCACCGGTGGAACAAGAAGTGCGGCACGTTAATTGCTCCGCATGATAAAGAAAAACTTCGGAAGGTGAACGAGTTTTAACTCAGCCCGGGTGCCTTTTTATGCGAGGATTGGCGTAGTCTCGCGCGCCGGACCGTCAAGAATGGAGCCCTTTGGCGCGAACCACAATTTTGGAGCGGTACATGAGGATAGGCAGCATCAACCGTTCGCTGGGCGTTGAACTAGCCTTTGGCCTGTTTTTGGCGGTACTGGTTGCGCCGCCGCGGGCCGCCTTCGCGCAGGCCCCCGCCGCCGCGCCGGCCGCCGGCGATGCCATGCCAGCCCCTGTCTCGCCCGGCGTCAATGCAAAAGCGGCTCCATCCACTCTCGCCGAAACCGGCTCCAAACCTCCGCCGGGGGTGCCGGACGACGCCTCGGCGGTGACCCTTGAACTGACATCCCGTCCGGTGGCCTTCACGAGCGCGAGCGCGGAATGGTCGGATGGATTTAAGTCGGTAGTAGGCGAGATAGCCAAAGTCGATGCGGCGATCAAAAAGGCCGGGCTCACTCCGGCGGGACATCCTTTCGCATTGTTTTTGGCGACCGACGACAAAAGCTTTCAGTTCGAGGCGATGATCCCGCTTGCCGAAAAACCCGAGGGCAAGGATCTCTCCGACGGCGTGAAAATCGGCGAGTCCCCTTCCGGCAAGGCGATCAAGTTCCTGCATCGCGGCGCCTACGACGATATCGATTCGACCTATGACCTCATCACCGCTTTTCTCGATGAAAAAGGCCTCGAATCGCAAAATCGCTTCCTCGAGGAATATCTTACCAATACGACGGAACCAGACGACGCGAACCTCGAAGCCGACATTTATGTTTTTCTCAAGTAGCTTCCCAGAATTCCGGTCGCGCTTGCGAAAGCCTGCCACCGATACGCACCGGCGCGATTTTTGCCGCGAGGCCCTTGGCGTCGAGCTCGACGGCGACGCCACATAGGGTTGCCGCACCGGACGCCGGTTCGAACCGCGTTGCGGGTAGCTTGGTTGTGAACCTGCGAACCGGTTCCTCCTTTTCCATGCCAATCACCGAATCGTAATCCCCAGTCATTCCGACGTCGGTCACAAAGGCCGTGCCATTTGGCAGTATTTGATGATCGGCGGTCGGCACGTGAGTATGGGTGCCCACGACGAGCGAGACGCGGCCATCGACGAAATGCGCGAAAGCCTGCTTTTCGCTCGATGCCTCGGCATGGAAATCGACGACCAAGGCATCGCAGCCAACTTTCAGGGGGCACGCCGATACTTCGCACGCGATTGCCGCGAAAGGATCATCCATGGCATCCATGAAAACGCGGCCCATGAGATTGACGACAAGCACCTGCGCGCCGGTTGCCGTCTCGATGAGATTGGCGCCGCCGCCGGGTGCCCCGCTTGGATAGTTCAAGGGCCGGATCAGACGCCGCTCGCGGGCGATGAAGACGAGAGCCTCGCGCTGGTCGAAGGCATGATTGCCCAGCGTTACGCAATCCGCCCCGGCCGCGAGAATATCGGCGCAGATCGCCTCGGTGATCCCAAAGCCGCCGGCCGCATTCTCGCCGTTTACAATAACGAAGTCGAGCCGCCATATCTGACGCAATTTGGGCAAATTCTCGAAGAGAACCGCGCGGCCGGCACGGCCGACAATATCGCCGACGAAGAGGAGGCGCATGCTAACGACGCACCCGGCAGCTCATCAATTCGCGCTCCGTGAGCACGTAATCGAGGCGCTCATCATGCGCATCGTGCGGAACTTCCGGGAACTCTTGGCTCGCATAGGCGACGCCAACCGCGCAAATTGGCTTTTTGGCGCGTAGCCCTGCTAGACTGCGGTCGTAGAAGCCGGCGCCATAGCCGATCCGGTGCCCGGCCCGGTCGAACGCGGCCAAGGGCACGAACAAAAGATCGGGCGCGACTTCCGGCGCGACGGGCAGAGGCTCTTCGATCGCCATTTTGCCCTGGAGGGTAGGTTCGCCTGGCCGCCATAGCCGGAAGATCAGGGGCGTGCCCCGCCGCCCGGTTACCGGCAATGCCGTTTTAATCCCGGTGCCCGCAAGTTTTTCAAGGAGAGGCAAGGTCGAGGGTTCGCCCGCAAGCGGAAAATAGGCCGCGACGATCCCGGGGCGCAACCGCAGGACGAAGGCGAGACCTTCGGTCGCAAGATGGGCGGCATAGGCGGCGGCGGCCTCGATGCTCGTCTCGCCCCGCCGCGCCAAAGCCCGCGCGCGGAGGGCCGGCTTGGTGAGGAACATGACGCAACCATGACGCAACCGGCGGGAGGATTGGCGAGCGCGGGGCCGCGATGG
>DATARJ010000397.1:0-4808 GCA_036264205.1 Methylocella sp. | reverse complement strand
TGCCTCGCTCAATCCCTGCGCCAGCATCTGCCCGAGGCTGTCGCCGAGGACCGCGACGAAATAGGCAGGCGCGACGGCGGGTTTGGCGGGCGCCTTTGCGATTGCTTTTTCTTTCGGTTTTCCCGCCGGCCGGCTTGACCTAGGCCGCGCCAGGTAGTCCCGGGAGTCCCGATAGTCCCGATAGTGTTGCGGCGCGGCCCGGCGGATTTCCGGCCTCGGTTTCACGGCGCCGCCCGGCGGCGGATTTGGCTGGAACAATTGCTCGAACCAGCCAAAGGGGTCGATTTGCGCAAGCGCGGGCTGGCTGCCTGTCAGAGACAGCAAAAATGCCGTTGCCGCAAGCGCGGCGGCGGGCCTCGGTAAACGCCACCCCCAATCCTCTAGTCCGGAATTTTTCGCCATGGGGGCCACTCTACCGCACCGCCGCCTTGGATGCACGCGGCGAGTTACGGCGGCGGTCCCGCTTTCACGCGTGGTCATTGACTCCGGCGGAGAGCAATTAAAAAGCTCTGGGCGTGAATTCGCTGAACTGCGAATGACAGCTTTGGCTTTGGGCCGATTTTTGGCGATGGAAACGGCCTTATGGCACGGGGACGGGGTCGGGTTCGGCCGTCGATAATCTCGTGTTTTTTGCGAAGGCTCGATGACGCTGGCTGGTGTTCCCGTCGCGCCTGCGTCATCCATCAATCGACCTGCAAAATCAGCGCGACGAGTTCGCTTTGGCGATGGGTGTCGGTCTTGGCGAAGACCGATTTCAACTGATTGCGCGCCGTCTCCCGCGAAATCTTCAATTCTCCAGCCGCGATTTCGGGAGAGGCGCCGCGTGCGATGACGCAGGCGAGCTTCGCCTCCGCAGGCGTAAGCCGGAATGTCTTGGCGAGGATCGCCGCCGGCGGCCCTGGTTTCGGCCCCAAGGCATTTAAAGTCAAAAGCGTGTTCGTTTCCTGCGCGGGCAAATGCGCCGCGCCGTCGAAACGCCAGGCTCGCACGAGGACCGGCAATTTGTCCCGACGCTGAACAATGATCGGCTCGATAACCGACGGGTTACGACGGGGCGAGGCTCTCAATTGATCGATGGCATCTTTTAGGAGGGTCCGGGCTGCGGGGTCGCGAACGAACAGACGCCGGTCCTTGATCCTAAAATCATTGTCGAAAACGGCCTCGGCCGCGGCGTTCACCTCGTCGACAAGTCCCTCCTGATCGAGGGCGATCGCGGGCAGGCGCATCGCATTGAGCGCGGCGGCTGGAGAAGTGCCCGATCCACGCGCTTCCGCGGCGGCGGCGATCTCGATCAAGCGCCGGGTGAAGGAAGCAAGAATACGCTCCTCCTCGGCGCTCAGATTGTCGGCTTCCGAATTCACGTCGAAAAAGTTCATTTAAACACCTGGACCGGTCCTATAATTTGCCGAGGACTACGATTGTATACCTAGAGTGCTCATGGCAATCCAGCCGAACTACAACCGGGGCGACATGATCTTCGTCCGATAGATAATTTTTCTGACATTCATTCCTGAGAAACATTCCTATAGCGGGTCCTTCTGACCTGTACGGGAGCCGAGGCCAAAAAGTTTCAAGCGCGTCTGAATTAATTGCATTCTCAAAGAGCCTGAGCCAAGGCACCAACAAGTTCGGACCTGCCGAGGATGCGTCGCTTTCTACAACCAGCGTGGCACGGCTGGCATGGGAGCCATCAGCGAGACGTGCGAATTCTATAAAAATTAGAAATGATATCAAATCATTGATTTGATTTGTCTTATTTTTTCATTTAATTTAGATGCCGATGCGCGCTGATCCAGCGAAGTAGGTAATCGTGACGAGGCCTTCAGAAAAGCGCTTATGTAACCTGCTTGCTGCGGTCGCCTCGGGTGACCGCAAGGCTTTCCGGACCCTTTACGACAAATCCGCGCCGGTCCTCTTCGCCGTATGCGTGCGCCTGATGCGGGATCGCGATGTTGCGCAGGACGTGCTCCAAGAAGCAATGACGCGAATCTGGCGGAAGGCGCATCTTTTCGATGCTTCCAAGGGAAATGCTTCGGTGTGGATGGCCGTGGTTACCCGCAACTGCGCCTTGAGCCGGAGAGCCGCTGTGCCGCCGCCTTCCTCCTCGCTTGAAGAAGCGGGGGTGCTGGCGGCGGTCGAGGCAAGGTCATCCATTGATCCGGTGATCGCTGCCGACGTCCGGCAATGTTTGAAGAAGCTGAACGAAAAATATAGAAAGTGCGTGACTTTGATTTACCTGTACGGCCTGAGCTATGAGGAGCTGGCGGAACAAATGGGCGCTCCTCTGGGGAGCGTGAAGTCATGGGTCCATCGCGCGGTGCGGGAACTCGCTCTTTGCATGGGAAAATGATGGCCGAAGATCTTGACCAGACCGCCGCCGCCTATGCGCTGGGTATCGTGCGCGGGGCCGCGCGTGCGGCGATCGAGGCGAGGATATCCAGCGACCCGGCCCTGCGAGCGAAAATCAAGCTTTGGCAAGAGAATTTTGTCGCGGTGGATCTCGCCGCCGAGCGCCAAGTCCCGCCGGCTGGGCTTTTCAAGACGATTTTGGATGCCATCGGCGCCGGCGAAAACGAGCTCCCAGGCACCCAGACCCGGCGCGCCGGAACCGGCGCTTGGACCGAGATGTCGCCGGGAGTGACCTATACGGTTCTTTTCGAGGATCCCGTCGCGAAGCGGCGTTCGATACTGGTTCGCGCTTTGCCCGGTTCAAACTATGGCGCGCACTTTCACGCCGAAGGCCATGAGGAGTGTCTCGTGCTCGAAGGAGATCTCATCATGGGCGATTTGAAGCTGCTGCGGGGAGATTTTCACGTCGCGTCAAAGGGCAGCACGCATCCGGCGGCGACGACGAGGTCGGGGTGCGTTCTTTATCAATCGATCGCGTTTTAATAAGCACGCGCCATGACCACGCCTAGCATGGTCCAGCCTGCATTCAGCTCTAACCTCAGCTCTTCGGCATAAGCACCGTATCGACGACGTGAATGACGCCATTCTTCTGGTTGACGTCGGCAATCGTTACGAAGGCCTTGTCGCCTTTCGCGTCGATGATTTCGAGTCGCCGGCCGTTTTGCCGCACGGTCAGCTCTTCACCCTCGAGGGTTTTGTAGGTGGTCTCGCCGCCGCCCTTCTTGACCGCCGCGACGAAATCGGCCGCGGAAATCTTGCCGGGAATGACGTGGTAGGTGAGAACCGCGGTTAGGGTGGCCTTATTTTCGGGCTTCAAAAGCGTTGCGACCGTGCCCTTGGGAAGCTTCTCGAAAGCCTTGTTCACCGGGGCAAAAACCGTGAACGGCCCGTCGCCCTGCAAGGTTTCGACGAGATCCGCCCCCTTGAGTGCCGCGACGAGCGTGGTGTGATCCTTCGAGTTGACCGCGTTTTCGATGATGTTCCTCGACGGATACATCGGAGCGCCGCCCACTTCCACGGTCATTTCCGCGAAGGCGGGGGAGATCCCTCCCGGTGCGGCAAGGCTCATGGCGACGGCAAACGCCGCGTCGCGAACTGTAAACATTAATTTCTCCTCCAAACTTTGGTGCCGCCGGGCACCGGGAAGCGGTCCATGCCGATCTCGTTATTGGCAATTGTTATTGGCAATTAGGGACTCGCGCCGAAAAAGTTGCGGGCGCCGTTGCAGCTAGCTGGGGATTACGTGATCGCCCATCGTGCCAAGCGCATTCGGGACGCGCGTGCCCAGCCCGGCGCGACGGTGACCGCGGCGATTAGTGCTCTCGTGAAAAGGACCATAGCGTTGACGCCCGCTTTTCGTTGCGTTTCCGCCACGGTGCGCCCGATAACGCGGTGCATAAAGGCCAACAGTGGTTGAAGAACGGCGCGATCTTCGTAACCTGCTGTAGTGTTAACGTAACGTTTTTGGAGGAGACGAATCGTGTTGCGCCGCATTTTCTTGGCATCGGCCGGCGCCATGGCGCTCGCGGGCGCGGCCAACGCGGCCGACCTCCAATCCCGCGCCCCGCCCATCTATCTGCCGCCCCCGCCGGTCTTCACCTGGACCGGCTTCTACGCCGGCCTGAACGCCGGCGACACCTTTGGAGGCAGCAATTCGGTCGATGTGGAAACCATGTCCGGCGTCGCCCTTCCAGGTATTCAGTCGTTTGCCGATGCGGTCGCCGCGAGCGCCACCGGTGTTCTGTCCCTGCGCAATTCCGGATTTATCGGCGGCGGTCAGGTCGGCTATAATCTTCAGTTCGCTAACTCCTGGCTCGTCGGCATCGAAGCCGACATACAGGGCGCGGGGGCCAGAAGCTCGGCCGGCGCAATTGGGATAGTGCCGGTTGCTGGAGTCCCTCCGACCATGTTGCAAGCGCAATCGAATATATCGGTTAACAACGCAGTCGATTATCTCGGCACCGTGCGCGGCCGTCTCGGCGTCCTCGTGACGCCGGTCCTGCTGGTCTATGGAGACGGCGGTTTTGCTTACGGCGGGGTTCACGAGGGCGTTGATATTGCTTCAACCCTCCCTCCCAGCGGGGGTGGCCTTTCTGCCGCTTTCGGAAGTTTCACGAATACCCGCCCGGGCTGGACGGCTGGCGGTGGCCTAGAATGGATGGTCTCGCCGAACTGGAGCGTCAAGGCCGAGTACCTCTACTACGATCTTGGCAAGGTTACCTTCGGTGTCGGTGGGTTGACGCAGACGCTGTTCCCGGCGGGGCCTGCCCTTTTCACGGATCTCCCAGTCGCGTCAACGCGCTTCGACGGTCATATCGTTCGCGTCGGCTTGAACTGTCACTTCGACTGGTGGAATCAGAGTCCCGTCGCCGCTATGGCGCTCGCTGGCGCGGCCAACG
>DATARJ010000357.1:0-1956 GCA_036264205.1 Methylocella sp. | reverse complement strand
GCCACTTTCACAAGCCCCTTTTGGGCCATCGGGGCAAGGAGATCGAGATCGCGCAAGACAAGCGCCGACTTAGTGAGAATGCCAACCGGATGATTGGCCTGCGCGAGTACTTCGAGCACCTTGCGCATCACCCGCTCGTTGCGCTCGATCGGCTGATAGGGGTCGGTATTGGTTCCAATCGCGATGGTTTTCGCGGCATAGCCCGGTGTTGACAATTCGCGCTCAAGCAGGCTTGCCGCATTGGTCTTGGCAACAAGCCTCGTCTCAAAATCGAGGCCTGGGGACATCCCGAGATAAGCGTGGGTTGGCCGCGCGAAACAATAGACACAACCATGCTCGCAACCGCGATAGGGATTGATCGACCGGTCGAAGGAAATATCGGGCGAATCATTCCGCGTGACGATCGTCTTGGCGGACTCGCGCGCCACTTGCGTCCGCAAGGGAGGCAAATCCTCGGCCAGCTCCCAGCCATCGTTTTCCCGACAGCGGTTCTCTTTTTCGAAGCGTCCGCTCGCGTTCGACAAGGCGCCGCGGCCCCGCTGGGCCCTCCGCGGCGTGCCGTCGGCGGTTGGCGCGCGAGCCATAGCCGGGTCGACAGGAAAGCCGCTCGCGACACCCGCCGCGAGGCTCGCCAGCGGTAGAGCTGGCGCTCCTGCCAGGGCTTTGCCGCGCCCGGCGACCGTCTCGACGCGGTTTTGCGGTGCTGCCTCCAACGCCGCTTTGCCTGGCTCTGTCAGCATGGCTGCGTCGCCATTCTCAGAATGTTCCATGTTCAAAGAGGAAACAGATATGGAACAACCGGCCTGAAGTCAAATGTTCCTGTGGATAAGCGTGTATAACTCTTGCCAGGAATTGCGAACTGGAAGCCCAAGGCGCCGATTCGTTGATGGAAGTGGAACGACATCGTTCGCCGCCAAAGGGCTAGTATGAGCCGGTGCTACCGGAAGTCCATTTCGCTCCCTTGACCAATGGCTGCGGGACAAAGGATGGCATAAGCGGTGCGGCATGTGCGTGCGCCAAGAGAGTGACGCAGAATGGCCGGAGTCAAGCGCGCAGTGAGCTGCCCTTTTGGAAGCGCGGCCACGCCGTCATGGCAGCAAGTTAGCGAGCAAGCAGGGCCGGTTCGGTTTGACCGTGTTCTGGAGCGGCGTCACCCATAGCGATGCGGCCGGGCGGCAATAGAACGGCCGTCGAAAATCTCCGGCGCGCCTTTCGCGCGGCCTTCGATCGCGAGGAGCCGGAGTTTCGTCGTGGCGCCGCCATTCGCGGAGAAACCGCCGACCCTGCCGCCGGCCGCGACCACCCGATGGCACGGCACGATGATCGCAAAGGGGTTTCGGGCGAGAGCTTGCCCAACTGCGCGGGCCGAGCCCGCGGCGCCGGCCTGTTCCGCGAGAGCGCCGTAGGTCATCGTCGCGCCGTACGGAATGCTTCGCGCGGCCTCGTAGACGCGGCGGTGGAATGGCGGCACGGGGTCCATGTCCAACAGAACCGATGAAAGATCGCTCGGCTCGCCGCGGAGAAGCGCGACGATACGATCCCGCGCGCGCACCACTTCGGGCGGCGGCGGCGATTCCGGTGCGCCTGGAAATCGCTGGAGCATGCGCGCGCGGGTCGTTGGTTCGTCGGTCTCCGGAAGTTGCACGCAAGCGATGCCGCGCGCACCCCACGCGATCGCGCATCGGCCAATCGCCGTATCGAAGAGGGAAAACACCGTCATGATGGCGCCAATCGTAGCACTCGCCGCGAAATTTACAGGCGAGAAATCCTCGGTCTCCGCCTGTTATTTGAGTTTGCTTTTAATCAATGCGCCCGGCGTCGTGCCGGTCGGTGTCATATCGGTGGGCGCGCTTTTATCTGCCGCAGCCGGCTCGGTTACGAAGAAAAATTGCCCCTCGCTCAAACGGGCATTTCCGATGCTTTTGTACTGAGGCGTTTGTGGCCGCGGACTGTGTT
>DATARJ010000345.1:0-3139 GCA_036264205.1 Methylocella sp. | reverse complement strand
GATCCCTTAACCAGCGACGCCAGGATTGAGTTCGTGACCCGCGATGACCCTAGAGCGCTTGGACTCGTGCGTCACGATGCCGCGCATGTCCTCGCCGAGGCGGTGCAGACGCTCTTTCCCGGCACGCAAGTCACGATTGGGCCGGTGATCGAGAACGGTTTCTATTACGATTTCTATCGCGCGGAACCTTTCACACCGGAGGATTTTCCCGCGATCGAAAAAAAAATGGCCGAGATTATCGCCCGCGACCAACCATTCACGAAGGAAATCTGGAAGCGCGACGAGGCCAGGGCATGGTTCGAGACGCATGGCGAGGCCTTTAAGGTCGAACTCGTCGATGCGATCCCATCCAACGAGACCTTGAAGATTTATAAGCAGGGCGATTGGCTCGATCTCTGTCGCGGCCCCCACATGACCTCGACCGGCAAGGTCGGCAATGCCTTCAAACTGATGAAGGTCGCCGGCGCCTATTGGCGCGGCGATTCGACAAAACCCATGCTCCAGCGGATCTACGCGACGGCCTTCGCCAAGCCCGAGGAACTTAGTGCCTACTTACAGCAGCTCGAGGAGGCGGAGCGGCGGGATCATCGCCGCTTGGCGCGGGAAATGGATCTGTTCCATTTTCAGGAAGAAGGGCCGGGAACGGTTTTCTGGCACCCCAAGGGCTGGACCTTGTTCCAGACGCTGATTTCCTACATGCGGCGGCGGCAAAGCGAGCTCGGCTACATCGAGGTCAATACCCCGCAGGTGCTCGACCGCGCGCTCTGGGAGACGTCCGGCCATTGGCAGACGTTTCGCGAGAACATGTTCATCACCGAGACCGAGGACAAACGCGTCTTCGCGTTAAAGCCGATGAATTGTCCCGGCCACGTGCAGATCTTCAAGAATGGCCTCAAATCCTATCGCGATCTCCCGATGAAAATCGCCGAATTCGGCATCGTCCACCGCTACGAGCCTTCCGGCGCGATCCATGGCGTCATGCGGGTGCGCGCCTTCACCCAGGACGACGCGCATATTTTTTGCACCGAGGATCAGATCATGGCGGAGAGCTTGAAGGTCAACGACCTCATCCTTTCCATCTACCGCGATTTCGGATTCGAGAACATTGACATCAAGTTGTCGACCCGGCCGGAAAAGCGCGTCGGCTCGGACGAGGCGTGGGACCGGGCCGAGGCGGCGTTGTCCCGCGTCCTAAAGACGCTCGCCGGACGCGGCGCGAAGACCGCCGTCAATCCGGGCGAAGGCGCGTTTTATGGCCCAAAGCTCGAATACACCCTGCGCGATGCGATCGGGCGCGAATGGCAATGCGGCACGACACAAGTCGATTTCAATCTGCCGGGCCGCTTGGGCGCTTTCTATATCGGGCCGGACAGCGAGAAGACGACCCCGGTGATGATCCATCGTGCCGTGTTTGGCTCGCTCGAACGCTTCACGGGTATCCTCATCGAACATTTCGCCGGGCATCTACCACTGTGGCTGTCGCCCTTGCAAATCGTCGTCGCGACAATCACCCAGGAGGCCGACGATTACGCCTATGAAGTGATGGCGGCGGCGCGAAAACTCGGGCTTCTTGTCGAGGGCGACCTCCGCAACGAGAAAATCACCTATAAGGTGCGCGAGCATTCGGTGGCCAAGGTGCCGGTCCTCTTGGTCGTCGGCAAGAAGGAGGCGGCCGAACGCACCGTCTCGATCCGGCGGCTCGGTTCGCGAGAGCAAACTCAGATGGGCCTGGAAGCGGCGCTAAAACTGCTCGCGGAGGAGGCAACGCCGCCGGATGTGAGACGGGCGGCGTAGAGCCCCTTAAAGGCTCGGATCTTCTCTCTCAAAATGAGCTAGCCCATCCTCGAAGATCTCGCGTTTGACTACTGCCGCTCGGCTTCTTGCGAGGGATCGCTGTGGCAAAATTGTGACGCTCTTGGAATCTTCGATGAGGCGCCTCGAGGGTTTGCGCAAAAGATATTATCGTAGCGCAGTGTGCCATTTCTTCATTCGACAGAGCTTGCTCGGCGCGCGGCCGCGCCTTGACTGGCGCCAAGAGGTCCAGCCCGATGACGATATGGACCGCCTTGCGAACCGCTTGCGGCGCGATTTGTCTCGCCGGAAGCCTGTCCATGGGCAAGACGGCAAAAGCCACGGAGTTTGGCATAAGCCAATATATTCCTGGCCTCACCCTCCCGATGACGGGATACACACCGCCACCGGGCGTTTATTTTTGGGACCAGTTTGCTCTTTATCAGGCCGGCGGTAATCTCATCCCCGCCACCGGCTTCATGAGCAGCACGAGGGTCACCAGGAATGTCGTCGCCAACGTCGCGATCGTCGCCTGGTTTCCGGACTTTAAGCTTTTCGGTGCCGACCCGGGATTCGCCGTAACGATTCCTTTCGGCTCTGTCCGGGCTACAGCGGATTTCGCGGTCGCCCCTCCCATCGGCCCGGCCCAGCGGTTTAGCCGCGCCGGCGAGATCTTCGGCATCGGGGATACCGAATACAGCGCCATCCTTGGCTGGCACGCGGGCGAGCAACATTGGAACGTGCTGCTGACCGGCTTCGCCCCGACAGGAAACTTTGACTCCACCCGATTGGTGCAGACGGGCCTGAACCGCCCCGCCCTCGATCTCAGGGGGGCTTATACGTACCTCGGTCTGCAGACCGGCCTCGAGCTCACGGGCGCGCTTGGCCTGACGCTCAACGCGCCCAACACCGCGACAAATTACCAGAGCGGCGCCGAGCTGCATTTCGAATGGGCGGTCAATCAGCATTTTCCTTTGGGCCTTGCCGCGGGCGTCGGCGGCTTTTTCATTCAGCAGGTGACGGATGACCACGGCTCGGGCGACCAACTCGGCGCTTTCAGGGGACGCGTGGCGGCCGTCGGGCCGTTGCTCAGCTATGCGCTCAAGGCAGGGGCACAAGAGGTCGACTTCAGCGCACGCTGGTTTCATGATTTCGCTGTCCAAAACCGGATCCACGGCGAGTTGATCTACGCATCCTTCATTTTCCGGCTCTAGCGCAAACGAACGAGTTGACGGCGTCGCCTGATACTGCGTCCGCGCCTTTGACCGGCGCCGGTCACTTGGGCGCAAGATTCGGTTTCGAGCCCGGATGAACGGCCCGCTCCTCTTTGAGCGCCCGCGCCAATGCG
>DATARJ010000327.1:0-2994 GCA_036264205.1 Methylocella sp. | reverse complement strand
AGAAGCACGCTGATCGAAATCAGCGCCCAAAGCCCCGCCTCAATGAATGCCCGGACAACCGTATTGCCAGATTCCTGAACGGCGATGGGCTCTCCCATGGCGTTGGGGTCGATCGTGCGTACCGCCTTGGCAAACCGGAGGAGGTTTTCGTTATTGTTCGGATCGCCCGCGGGCGCGACCTCGATGCGGGCGCGGCCGTCGGCGCTCACCCAATTGCGCGCCAAATCGGGAGGAATGGAAGCGACGGTCACCTTCCGGGCGGTGAGCGAAGCCCGCAGCAAATCGAGCATCGTATCCAGGCTCGGAATCAAGGCCTCACGCGCCGCGTCGCGTTCTTGCGGCGGCGCCTCGGCCATTTTGCGGAGAAGATCTGCGAGGCGGCGAGCGTCGTCGGCGCCCTTGCCGGTCACTCCCGCGGCCGTCGCGGCGAAGGCAGCGGCGGCATGCTCCATCGCCTCCACGTCTTCCGCGTCGGTCGGAGGCTCCTTCTCGCGCGCCGGATCGAGCAAGGGCGTCAAGGACTTGGCAAGAGGCGCGATGATCGCGAGCTTTTCGTCTTGATCTTCGGGAATGAAACTCTCGAGGCTCGTCACCCGGGCGACCTCCGGCAATTGTCGCAAACGTGCCATGAGCGGCGGCGCCTCGGCGAGAGAAGGAGCGAGAACGTCGATTGTATTCGTGTCGGTGTTCGGATCCTTCATCAAATCCAGCAAGGTGGCAACGGATTCCACGTTGGGGCTGCGCAAATTCAGCGGATTGAAATCGAAGCGAAGGTGGCGCAGCAAAGGTGTTCCGGCCAAGGCCACGGACAATGTTCCGATGACGATCGCATAACGGTGTTTGGCCATGAATCGATCGACGGGGGCCAAAAAGTGATAGCCGACCGGCTCCTGTTCCGGCGGCGGGCGCAAAAGAGTGAGCAGGGCAGGCAGGACCATGATCGCGGCAAAAAACGCAATGATCATGCCGGATCCGGCAATGAGCCCCAATTCCGCAACGCCGCGATAATCGGTCGGAAGAAAAGAGTAGAAGCCGCTGGCGGTCGCCGTGGCGGCAAGGGCCAACGGCCGCCCGGCCTTGGCCGCCGCTTGCGCGAGAGCCTTGTCGAGCCGTGGCTCCCTGTGGCGCTCGGCTCGGTAGCGGACGCTGAACTGAATGCAGAAATCGGTTCCTATGCCGACGAACAATGCCGCGAAGGCGACCGAGATCAAATTGAGCGCGCCGACCATCATGAGCCCGACGGCGGCCGTGGCGGCGAGGCCAACGATGACACTTAGGGCGACCGCGAGAACGATGCGGCCCGATTTCAAGGCGAGCCAAACGATCAAAAGAACAATTAAACTGGTCCCCGCCGCGTTGAGCCCGGCGCCATCCGCGATGGTGCCGAACTCCTCGTCGGCCATCGGCACGAGCCCGGTCAATCTTATGGTCACCCCCGAATTGGGGGAAAGCCCAAGATCGCGCGCGGTTTGCCGGATGAATTCGGACGCCCTCTCCCCCGGCATCAACGCCGCGTAATCGAGCACCGGCTTGACCTCGATGAAGCGACGTAATTCACGCGGCGCGGCCGGTTGCTCGGCCAACAAACCGCGCCAGGAAAAGTACACCGGCCGCCCGGCGAGTACGCCATCGAAGGCATCGCCAAGCAGGGCCATCGGGCGATCGAAATCGTCGAGCGTCCCGGCTTTCGCGCGGACGCCCTGATTTATAAACGAAACAGCCGTTACAATCCCGCGCAAGCTCGGATCGGAAGCGAGCGCCATCAGGAACGCCCGGGCACGGGAAAGCTGCTTGACCGTGCTCTTAAGATCGCCCACCGGTTGGAACAAAAGCGCGGTTTGATTGAAGTAAGGTCCGCCGTCTGGACGCAGAACCGATTGGTAGAGATCGGGACGGCGCTTCAATCTATCGGTGAGCGATTGCGCCGCCGCCTCGGCAAGCTCGGGCGTCGCGCCATCGATGACCACGACTATTTGATCGACGCGCTGGGGGAAAGCTTTATCCAATGCGATAAGATTTTGCCGCCATTTTAGCTTTGCGGAAATAAACTCGTTGGTATTCGTGGTGATGGCGAAATGGGTCGCCGCATAATAACCCGAGGCAATGGTCACCATGCTTGCCAAGGCAAGCACTGTCCACCGGAAACGCCTGCAGGCCCCTACGATCGCGACGATGGATCTTGCGATTGGATCAGGCGCGATTGGTCTATCAACGGATGAGATTGCCGGAGTTTCCGTGGATTTTTCCATGCTCTGCTACCGCCAATCGGAAGAGAAGTCAGCCAAAGCTCCGTTAACACAAAAAGTAGGGGTTGTTCGGGGAACCCAAAACCTGGAAAAGTGTTCGGCATGCCATAGCGCTATGTTGCCCGCTCCGGTGAGGACGAAGCCGCCGCGCTCGGACTGCCGTTTTTGCCCAAAGTTCATAGCCAAGGGGAGCAGTATGTGCAACAAGCGAGATCAATCTGGAGGATGTGACAGAAGCCTCGTCGGATCTCGGCCTGGTCGCAACCTTGCCTGGGGTCGCGGAAAATGTAGAACTCAAGCTTCCGGCCGAACTCGACGATTGACGTGCGCGGCGTGACCGTGAATAGCAGCAGATTTTTAGGAGCACGCTTTGGGAATACCGGTTCTGCAAATGGCGCAAATCGGCGTCTATGTGGTGCGCCAGCGCCTGGCGGGACACAAGCGCTTCCCGCTCGTCCTGATGCTCGAACCTTTGTTCCGCTGCAATCTTGCCTGCGCGGGCTGCGGCAAGATTGATTATCCGGACAAGATTCTCAACCAGCGCCTGCCGCTCGCCGATTGCCTCGCGGCGATCGACGAATGCGGCGCGCCTGTCGTCGTGGTCGCCGGGGGCGAGCCCTTGCTGCACAAGGAACTTCCGGAGATTGTGAAGGGCGCGATTGCCAGACACAAATTCGTGACCGTCTGCACCAACGCGCTTCTGCTTGCGAAAAACCTCGACCGTTACACGCCGAACCGTTACTTCAAC
>DATARJ010000308.1:0-5064 GCA_036264205.1 Methylocella sp. | reverse complement strand
CTCAGAAGGCTTCAATACGATGAAGGTAAAGACGACGACGATGCGTGACACCATCCCATTCATCGCGCGGCTGAGCCCCTGCGTATCTGAACTTTGAAGTCAAGGATCTGCGACCGCCGGAGGCGGCGCGCCTTTGGCGCGTCCTTGAGTTCAAAGTTCGCATACGCTATTCCGCCGTCATGCGATGAACGAGGTGTTGTGCGCCCGCGCCGAGGAATAGGTGCCCCGCGAATTATCGTGCTTCGAGACGGCCGCTACGCGGCCTCTCTCCAGTCGCCCGCGTCCATTGCGTTCGCTACGCGAACCGCTTCGCTCGCAATGGAACCTCGGGCTTCCTTCCGCTCAGCATGAGGGGATTCGGATGGGGCCACTGGTCCTTGTGACGCGGCGCCCCTCGTGCGGAGCCGGTATGATTGGCGCGAATTTGCCCAAGCAAAAAGGACAGGAGCGCCGGAAATAGGGAGCTACGGATGAGCAGTCCCATTGCGACTCTGTTTAAGAGCCTTACGACGGGCGTTTACGTAGTGGGGGTCGCTCATGGGGAAGTGCGCAACGCCTTTACCGCCGCCTGGGTGATGCAGGTATCTTACGACCCGTTACTGCTGGCCTTGAGCATCAATCCGCGCCATTCCTCCTACGGGCTACTGAAGCAGGGCGGAGCGTTCAGCGTTAACGTGCTGAGGAAGGGCCAGTTGGAGCTTGCCGCCCTTTTTGGCGGGCGAGCGAGCGCAAGCAAATTGGCCTCGACGGAATGGACGCCGGGCCGCACCGGGGTCCCCTTGTTGGACCAGTCCCTGGCCTGGTTCGAATGCCAGGTGGTAGGCGAACATCCGGCAGGCGATCATGTGGTGGTGCTGGGAAAGGTGATCGACGGCAGGCTCATCGATTCCAACGCCGCGCCCATGATTTATAGCGATACGGGCGCCATGGACGGTTCTGCTGCCCTGTTTCCCGCCAGTTTCGGCAGCTGAACCAAGCCGCGATCGGGCGAACGCGCTCCTGATTGGGAGAAGCTGCGGGGTCATATGATGTGTTGAGTTCAAAGTTCAGATGCGCTTTTCTGCCGCCGAGCGATGGATAAGTTTTTCCGCGCATAGAGCGCGACCGCCGCCAAAGGAGCCTCCCATGTCCCGCCGCAATCAATTCTTCCTGGTCGCCATATTATCGCTTGCCGTCTGCACGCCAGCGCGCGCTGGCGTCTTGCCGACATACGTTGGCGCATGCGTGAAGACCCGAATCAAATCAATCGAAACGCGTCTTGAGGGCGTGCCGGGCTCCGGCAGCGCGGTAAGCTTTAGAAATGGCGGCTATCAGGTCAGCTACGACACCGTGCCGGCGATCGAGCATTCGAAGGCGGGCGACCCCGTGCGGATGTGTCTCGTCTCGATCCCGCACCATTGCCCGAAAGGCGACAATCGCGGCCGAGTCTACCGCACAACCAATCTGCGCACGCATAAAAGCTGGAAACTGCCGGATTCGGAGCATATGTGCGGCGGCGCGTGAACCGCTCGCTTAGCAGTGGTGATGCTGCCGCTCGTGGGGAAGAAGGAGCCGCGAGCTCGGAAAAAACACTGGTGGAGCCAGGCGGAATCGAACCGCCGACCTCTTCAATGCCATTGAAGCGCTCTCCCAACTGAGCTATGACCCCGGCCTATCCGAATTTGGGCGCATTCCCGCAAAGCCCGCTTGGGTCGGACTTTTGCCATCGGCGGTCCCGCTAGGAGCGCAATGCGCGGCGGCTGTATAGCCTCAACCGGCGCGCTTCACAAGCTAAACATCAGCGTTCTTCTTCGTCCCCGATCTCGCCACCGATGAGATCGCCGACGTCGTCGGCATCCTCTTCCTCTTCCTCGAGGAACGTATCGTCGACGGCTTCGATCTCGGTATCGTCGTCCGCCACGGCCGCAACCTTGTCCTCACCGGCATCGGCTTCCTCGAGCGGAACCAGCACGGTTCCCGCGGCGGCCGGCGGTTCCTCGTCTTCGGCCACCGCCGCGTGATGAGCCACGCGAGACAACGGCGCGGCATGAAAAATCGTCCCGCATTTGGGGCATGTGATGGGCGATTTGTTCAGATCGAAAAACCGCGCGCCGCAGTTCTGGCATTGATGCTTATTACCGAGTTCGGGTTTGGCCACGGAAATACCTCTGGAAGGGGCGGAAGCCTACCGGTGCCGGGGCCGCCGCCACGAAACTTTGGGGTGCGGTTAGTGATGCAAGGCCCGCCTGTCAATGCAAATCGAACCGCGGCGGTTTGATGACAGGCTGCCTCCGCTATGTTACCAGCGATGCGAAAGCGCGTTGCCTCTTCAAGGGGGCGGACTTCACGCTGATCCACCGGGGAGGCTTCGATGGAGACATTAGCGGCCGCGCTCGCCACGCGGGCCGGGGGGCCATTGCGCGGCCGGGTGAAGCCGCCGGGTGACAAGTCGATTTCACACCGGGCCCTGATTCTTGGCCTCCTCTGCATCGGCGAAACCGAAATCGAGAGCCTGCTCGAAGGCGGCGACGTTCTCCGCACCTCCGCCGCCTGCGCCGCGCTCGGCGCAAGGGTGGAGCGGCGCGGCGAAGGGCGCTGGCTGGTTCGAGGCTGCGGGATTGGCTCGCTCCTCGCGCCCCGCGCTCCCCTCGATTTCGGCAATTCGGGAACCGGGATGCGTTTGATGATGGGCGTCACCGGCGCCCATGCGGTTACCGCCACCTTCGACGGCGATGCCTCCTTGCGAAAGCGCCCGATGCAGCGGATTCTCGATCCGCTTTGCGCGATGGGAGCCGAGGTCTTGTCGCAATCGCCGGGGGGGCGCTGCCCGGTCCTGCTCAAAGGGACGAGCGAGCCCGTTCCGATCGAATTTTCTCCGCCGGTCGCCTCGGCGCAGATCAAATCGGCGGTGCTCCTTGCCGGTCTCAATTCTCCCGGCCGGACGACCGTCATCGAGGCCGAGGCCACCCGCGACCATACCGAAAAAATGCTGAAGTATTTTGGCGCCTCCATCGAGTCCGAACCTTTCGCGAAAGACGGCCAAAAAATAACGCTCGACGGCCGCCCGGACTTGCAGCCGGCGCGGGTGATCGTCCCAGCCGATCCTTCGTCCGCCGCATTTCCTCTTGTCGCCGCGACGATCGTGCCGCGTTCCGACATCGTCATTGAGGGAATGATGATGAACCCGTTGCGCACCGGCCTTCTCACAACTTTGCTCGAAATGGGCGCCCACATCGACATCCTCGACCGCCGCGCCGAGGGCGGAGAGGAGGTCGCGGATTTGCGGGTGCGCGCGTCGGCGCTCAAGGGCATCGATGTGCCCGCTGGCCGCGCGCCTTCGATGATCGACGAATATCCCATTCTCGCGGTTGCCGCCGCGTATGCCTCGGGCGAGACGCGGATGCGCGGCCTTGCCGAGTTGCGGGTCAAGGAATCCGACCGGCTCCGCGCGGTGGCCGATGGCTTGCGCCAAGCGGGTATTGCGTATGAAATTACCGGTGACGATCTGATCGTCGAGGGCCGCGCCGGCGATGTCGCGGGAGGCGGCATGGTGGCAACCCATCTTGATCATCGCATCGCGATGAGTTTTCTTTGTCTTGGCCTCGCCTCGCGCAGGCCGATGGCGATCGATGATCAGCGCATGATCGCGACGAGCTTTCCGGGGTTTCAGAGGCTCATGGAACAGTTGGGGGCGCGGTTTCAATGATTATCGCCATCGACGGACCGGCCGCTTCCGGCAAGGGCACGCTCGCGCGCAATCTCGCGCGGCATTTTGGTCTGCCGCATCTCGACACCGGGCTGCTTTACCGGGCAACGGCGCGGGTACTTATGAACGAGGGTCGCGATCTTTCCTGCAAGGAGGCCGCGATTGTCGCCGCGCGGGGCCTGGCGCTCACCGGTTTCGACGAAAATTTGTTGCGCGGCCGCGAGATGGCGGAAGCGGCGTCGATTGTCGCCGCTATCCCCGAGGTCCGTGCGGCCCTCGTCGAACGCCAGCGCGGCTTCGCGCGCGGGCCCGGCGGCGCCGTCCTCGACGGCCGCGACATCGGCAGCGTGATTTGTCCCGAGGCGTGCCCAAAAATATTCGTGACCGCAAGCGCCGAAGTGCGCGCCACGCGCCGGGCTTTGGAGTTGCGAAGCCAAGGCGAAAAGGCCGATTACGCCGCCGTGCTCGTCGAAATTATCGGGCGCGACGAGCGCGACAAAAACCGCGCCACGGCGCCTTTGCTCGCGGCCAAGGACGCCATCGTGCTCGATACGACGACGCTCGATGCCGAGGCGGCGTTTCGGGCCGCGCTCGCGATCGTGAGGGGCTGCGCCGCCCCGGATGCTGCGAGTATTGCCGGGCGCGGGTTCCAGTAAGGGAATCATTTCGATTTTTCACTTGCGCTGCTTCACCTCTTCAGAACAGCAATTGCGAACTGGCTTCAAGAGAACGCCCCTTCGGCCGCCGCCGTCATGACCGGGCTTGACTCGGTCATCCAAACCAGCGGCTTACGTGGACGTCCGGGACAAGCCCGGTCATGACGATGAGAGTGATGCCGACCGCGGAAAGGACCGTCCCCGCCAGCCAGCCAGCTATCGCTGCGAAATTGCCGCCTCTATCCCTCTTACACCCGCCCGATGCGGGCGACGCCCTCCCTGGCAGTCTGGCTGTTCGGATCGAAGGCGAGCGCACGCTGATAGGATTCGATCGCCTTTTCGCGATTGCCGGATTTTTCATAAGCCAAGCCGAGGCCGGCCCAGGCTTCGGCATTCTTGTTGTCGACGTTGAGCGCGGCGTTGAAATCGGCGATCGCCTTGTCGCTCTTGCCGATGGCGAGCAGACTCTGCGCGCGGGCCTGGTAGGGCGCTCCGGCGAAAGGATCGCGATCGATCGCGTTGTCGAAGTCGGTGATCGCCTGCTCATGCAGGCCTTCGCGCTGATAGATCAAACCCCGGGCGTGAAAGGCCTGGGCATTTTCGGGATTGAGCTTGATCGCCTGGTCGAGATCGGACCGCGCCTCGTCGAGCTTGCCCTGAACGCGCAGAAGATTGGCGCGGCCGAGATAGGCCGGCGCGTGATTGGAATCGGCGGCCACGGCG
>DATARJ010000301.1:0-7810 GCA_036264205.1 Methylocella sp. | reverse complement strand
GTGGCGGCGACCGCCGGAGGTCCCGCATCCTTTTGCAGGGATTAGATCAACTTATTCTTAAGCTCGATAGTTGAGATACGGCAACATCGCGGTTCAGTTTTCTCCTCTTGCGGGCCATCGTTTGCGGCCTTGCAATGACGGATCGATCCTTTTACGGTCCAGCGCGTTCCGGCGCGCCGCCATAGCTCAGTTGGTTAGAGCGCTAGATTGTGGATCTAGAGGTCCCCCGTTCGAGCCGGGGTGGCGGTACCAAGTTTCAAAAATCAGAGTCGGAGTTACCAAGCACGGGCTGGCCGCCAGCCAGTGTCAGGGCTGGTATCTGTCGCGGGCGGAATCGACAAGACCACGGCTCGTGATCACGATCCAGCCGGCGCCGCGCCTTTCGATCGATTTTACCATTCCTGCACCGGGAATGACCTCTCCCGGCGCGACCTCGATCGAGCCGCGCGGACTTTCGACGAGAGCGATCCCGTCGTAAACATCACGGACAACCCAGTTCGTGATCAATTGCGGAGGTCCCTTTCCGTTTTCAAGCGGCGGCTTTGCCGGGGCAACGGCAAGCTGCGCGTCTTTGCTGGCGGCCGCCTTACCCGGTGCCGAGGCGGCGCCGATGGATGCGGTAGCGAGTGGCGCCATGGTCTGGCGCTCGATGCGATCGAGCCGCTCGAGAACTTGGGAAAGTTTTGCGGCGGGTTCGCGCTGGGCCTGCTCGACCTTACCAACAAGCTCGGCGATCGAGGCGCGGGTTTCCGTGTTCCCTGCTTCGAGACGCGACTTCAGGCCTTCGAGCGCGGCGGTATCCTGGCCCTGCGCTGTGCGCAAAGCCTCGACGTTGGCTTTGAGGGCCCGGATGTCATCGGCCATTTTTTGCGCCGTGTGAGACATCTCGGTACGCGCCGCGCTCTCTTGCGTCGCGACAGGCCGGGCGGGTGGCGGCTTCAACGGGTAAATCGGCGATTGACCACCGGAAAAATACGAACCCGCCGCCCATGCGAATCCAAAAAGACAGACGGCCAGGGCCGCGTGGGAACCGTAGCTGAAAAGCTGCTCGAATCGCGGCGGCGCCTGTCGCGCCGATGCAGCTTCGGCCGCCTTGAAAGGCAAAAGACCGACCGCCGCCACGTGCTTCGAGTTCCTGCCCCCCACGCCTGCCGTGGGAACATTCGCGCCTGAACGGGCCGCTGCGGGTTCAGGAACGGCTTGGTCTGGAGATCCGTCCATGCGCGCGCTCCAAAGGTCGGTTAAGGCTTGAGTAACGAGACTTGCGCGCATTCCCTTAAAGTTGGGTTAATGGAGTACGCGGCGGGAACCCGCATTCCGGCGCGAAAGAATCGAGCGAACTTAAGCCCGTCGATTTCCCTAGAACGAAGCAAGAGCGTTCCACCTACAGCAAGGTTGTTCAAGAAGGAGAGCACTGTTCGCGACACTATAGGTTATCAGCTCAGGAAAACGAACAGACCATGACATCGAATGTTTTCGAATACGAACCTTCATGCTGGTCAGAACGTTATGCTCGGCGGTAATGGAAGAACCATTAGGGAAGGACGCTATGATGAAACCCCTCCTTTTTGTTGCGCTGCTGTGCGCGACCGGCACCGGTCTCACCGTGGTTCAAGCTCAGACCGGCATTGAGCCGGTCCCCGGGCACAAAGCCACAAGACTTTTGAACGAAGATTATTTGACTTCAACGGGAGAGACGGTAGCTCATCCAGGGGCATCCCAAGGCGGGGCCACGACGGACCTCGACCGCCGGATCGAACAACAAAACGACCGCGTTAATCAAAGCATCTGCAGCAATTGCGACTGACATTAGCAAGGACCGGCGCGGGTCCCGCCCGGGCATGATACGCTACCTGTATCCGCCCCGACTCAAGGCGCGGCGAGGAGAGAGTCATGCGTATCGGGGGCAAAGCTTTTAGGACCATTTGGCCCGGCAGCGACGCGGCGAGCGTCCAGATCATCGATCAGACGCGGCTGCCGCATGAATTCGAAATTATTTCGATCAAGACTGCCACCGAGGCGGCTCGCGCCATCAAGGATATGCAAGTGCGCGGCGCTCCTCTCATCGGCGTGACGGCGGCCTACGGTTTGGCTCTGGCGATGCGCGCCGAGCCATCAGATGCGAATCTCGACACGGCTTGCGCCGTTCTCGCTGCGGCGCGGCCGACTGCGGTCAATTTGCAATGGGCGCTCGCGGCAATGCGCCGGCACCTGCTGGCCTTGCCTCAACGCGAACGCGGCGGGGCCAGCTTCGCCCATGCCGGAGCGATCGCCGAACAAGACATCACCCTTTGCGAAGCGATTGGCGAATATGGGATCGCGCTCATTCGCGCCGCTAGCGCCCGCAAGCAAGGCGGCCGAGTCAATATCCTGACCCATTGCAATGCGGGCTGGCTGGCGGCGGTCGATTGGGGCACCGCGACGGCACCAATCTACAAGGCCCATGACGAAGGTATCGCCCTGCATGTGTGGGTCGGCGAAACGCGGCCGCGCAATCAAGGCGCTTCGCTGACCGCCTGGGAACTTGGCCAGCATGGGGTGCCGCATACTATCGTCGTCGATAACGCGGGCGGCCATTTGATGCAGCACGGAATGGTCGATCTCGCGATTGTCGGGACCGATCGGACGACCGCGTCTGGCGACGTGTGCAACAAAATCGGCACCTATTTGAAAGCGCTGGCGGCCTATGACAATGGCGTGCCGTTCTACGCCGCCGCGCCCTCGCCATCCATCGATTTCTCGATTTTCGACGGCATTGCCGAAGTCCCGATCGAGACGCGATCCGGGCTGGAGGTCACCCATATCGCGGGGCTCGGCGCCAACGGGCACATCGAGACCGTCCAGCTCGCGCCTTCCGGAAGCAAGGCCCTCAATTACGCCTTCGACGTGACCCCCGCCCGGCTCGTGACGGGTCTCATCACCGAGCGCGGCGTGATCGCGGCCAGCCGCGAAGCTCTCGCCAAGGCGTTTCCCGGCCGCGTCGCCAAGCCATCCTGACTTGCTGTCCTCTCAAAGGCAGCGTTGTGTCTTTGTTTCATCGCATGATCTTATCCAAAAAATCGGCAAATTTGGGATCATGCCCTAGCAGGTTCCTTGCCCGATTTGATTTTCTGCCGGGCCAACGGTATCGACGCGCAAGGGCCGACTATCCAGCGCTTGCCAACGCGGCCTGCGCAGGCGGCTCGTGGATGGTCGCGCCAGCGCTTCTCGCAGCGCAAGATTTTGGCAAGGTCGAACCGCTCGCCCAGGAAGCGTCCGCGCTCGGGCGCGACCATTGAGAGGGCAGAGAGCATGGCCTCAGCCGAGGAAGAAGGCGTCCGCCAGGCGATCATCGGCGCCTGCCGTGCCATGAACCATAACGGCATCAATCAGGGGACCGCTGGAAATATTTCGGTGCGCTGGAACAGCGGCTTGTTAATAACTCCTTCCGGCCTTCCTTATGAGGAAATGGCAGTCGGCGATATCGTCTTCATGAACATGGACGGGAGTTATGTGCACAGGCTTGCGGCTTCGTCGGAATGGCGGTTCCATCGCGATATTTTGCACGCGCGTGGGGACGTGAACGCCGTCGTGCATGCACACCCTGTTCATGCCACCGCCTTCGCGATCTGCGGCATGGAGATCCCCGCAGTGCATTATATGATCTCCGCGGCGGGAGGCCCTACGATTCGCTGCGCTCCCTATGCGCCCTATGGCACCGAGGAACTGTCGAACGCGGTGTTGGAAGCGCTAAACGGCAGGACGTGTGCGCTGCTCGGCAACCATGGCATGGTCGCCACCGGCCCCGATCTGCGCGAAGCGATGTGGCTTGCGATCGAAGTCGAAACGCTCTGCAAGCAATATGCGGTGGCCTTACAGGTCGGCACCCCGCGCGTGCTTGAACCCGCTGAGATCGAAAAGACGATTGAAAAATTCAAGGATTACGGCCCCCGGCGCAAGCCGCGGGGGGCACAGGTTTTGACCGGGAGCTAGAGCGTGATCCCAAACAAATTGCCGCCTCTTTGGATAAGATCGTGGGATAAAACAAAGGCATAGAGACCATGAGCGATTCAACTTGAAGCAGCCATCGCGGGACATGAAAGTCATGCGCTCCGTTTGACTGGCCGAAGTTGCGCGAAATGATCATCGAAAACCGTAATAGAGCAGGGAACCCAACGCCACGTCCAGCGACGCTCTCCGTTCGATAACGATCCGGAATGCGTCATGCCGCGTCCGCGACATGAACTTGAGCTGATTTGCGGCTTGAAAGGAACGATCACGCGAGTTTGTTCTGTCCGGCCGGGGCTTGCGCGCGCAAATAGGCGTCCCAGACCGGCGCCGCGCCGAGCGTGGCGGCAAAAGCGCGGTGGCGAAACAGCTCCTCGATGCTGAGCTGCGCGGGGCGCGGATGCGGTCTTTGCGCAAGCAGGCTCGCCACTCCGGTCCCGGTCGAAGCGGCGCCAGGCCCGAAAACGAGAGTTGCCTGGCGACCGCCGGTCAATTCGGCATAGACTTCCGCAAGAATTCCGGCATCGAGCAAGGCGCCATGTTTGGTCCGCCGCGACGTGTCGATGCCGTAGCGCTCGCAAAGCGCGTCAAGACTGTTCGCCGCGCCAGGATATTTGCGGCGCGCCAAGGCCAGCGTGTCGATCACGCGATCGGATGCGATCGGCGCGACCCCGAGGAGTGCGAGTTCCGCGTTAAGAAAGCGCATATCGAATTCGGCATTATGCGCGACGATTTTGGCACCGCCGGCGAATTTCAGGAAATCCGTCACGACATTGGCAAAGACCGGCTTGCCCGCGAGAAACTCGGCGGAAATTCCATGCACCCGGAAGGCTTCCTCGGGCATGTCGCGGCCGGGATCGATATAGGCGTGGAAGGTTTCGCCGGTCGGGATCGCATTCAAAAGCTCGACACAACCGATCTCGACAATTCGATGCCCGTTCGCGGGGTCAAGTCCTGTCGTCTCCGTGTCGAGTACGATCTCCCGCATTTTGCAGCCTCAGACCTTATTTTTCGCTCCCGCGAGCGCCCGCAAGATCGCGCGCACCTGCCGCGCGGTGGCGGCAAATTCGCCGCCGGTATCGATGATGAAATGCGCCCGCGCGCGTTTTTCCGCATCCGGCATCTGTCTTGCCAATATGACGGCAAGCCGCTCCGGCGTCATGCCCGGACGTCGGCTCACCCGATCTTTTTGCACAGCTTCCGGAGCGGTCACGAGAACCACGGCATCGACCCGGCGGTCGCCGCCCGTCTCGAGGAGCAAAGGGACATCGAGAACGACGAGGCTCGCGCCCGTTTTTTCCGCTTCGGTCAGGAAAGCATCGCGGCTGGCGGCGACCAGCGGATGCATGATCGCCTCGAGCCGCGCCAGCGTCGCTGGATCGTCGAGGACAAGGGCGCCAAGGAGGCCACGATCGACCACACCATCGCGGGTTGTCCCCGGAAAGGCTGCCTCGATTTTCGGCGCGGCTTCCCCACGATAGAGCGCGTGGACCACGGCATCGGCGTCGTGGACCGGGATTCCCTCGGCGCGAAACATCGCCGCGGCGGTCGATTTCCCCATGCCGATCGACCCGGTGAGGCCCAGAACAAACATCATACCGCCGCCGCAATATCCGCCTCGACCACGCCGCGCAGCTCCGGCGTGACACAAGGTTTCATGCCAAACCAGCGCTCGAACCCAGGCACTGCCTGATGCAAAAGCATGGCGGTGCCGGAAACCGCGCGGAGACCGCGCGCTTTCGCCGCCCTTATCAGCGCGGTTTCGAGTGGAACATAGACGATGTCGCTGACGACGGCATCCGGAGGCAGAGGCGAGAGATCGACGGCGAGGGGCGGCTGGCCCCGCATGCCGAGCGAAGTCGTATTGATGAGGAGATTGGCGCCGGCCAGCACGCCGGGCAGATCGGGGAAATCCACAATCTCGATCCAGGGGCCAAAGTCTGAAGCGAGCTCCGCCGCGCGCTCTTTGCTACGATTGATCAGAAAAATGCGCCGCATGCCACGCAGCTTAAGGGCGTAAACGATCGCCCGCGCCGCCCCTCCGGCGCCAATAATCACGGCGGTCCTGAAATTAATGTCCCATCCGGGCGCATCCTGATCCAAGGCACCCGCAAAACCGGCGGCGTCGGTATTGTCGCCGCAAAGTTTTCCCGCCTCAATCCACAAGGTATTCACGACTTTCAAGCAGGCTGCCGTTTCGGTCCTTATATCGCAGAGTTCGAACGCCGTTTGCTTATGCGGCAAGGTCACATTCGCACCGGCAAAACCCTGCCGCGTGAGATCGCGCAGAAAGGCCGGGAAATCGGCCGGCGCGACGGCGGCCAGCTCGTAAGACCCCTCGATCTTGAGCCGGTCCAGCCAAAAACGGTGGATCAACGGCGAACGCGAATGCGCGACCGGCCAGCCGATGACACATGCTTTTGGCTTGCCGTGAACCAAGGATTTCACGAAAGGAGACTTCCTTCCTCACGCAGGAATTTTAGGAGCGGCAATAGGGGGAGCCCCAGGATCGTCGCGTGGTCGCCCTCGATCGCATCGAAGAGGTGGACGCCGGCCCCCTCGATTCGATAGACCCCGGCGCTGCCTAGGTCGCCAGCTAGTGCCACATAGGCGTCGAGGAACGCCGGAGAAAGCCGCCGGCAGCTTAGTCGTGCGACGCCAACCGTTTCGAAAAGAAGAGTATTTTCGCGCGCGACGCAGCAGCCTGAAAAAAGTTTATGGACGCGGCCGGACAAGGCTTCGAGTTGCGCCGTTGCCGCCGCGCGGCCCTCTGGTTTGGCAAAGAGACGGCCTTCAAGACAGAGGGTCTGATCCGCGCCGATCACGAGCCGGCCTGGCATTTTCATGCTGACCGGCAACGCCTTAGCCCGCGAAAGATGAAGAGCGATGTCGGCGGCATTGGCCCCCGCCGCCACGAGCGGCGCTTCGATCCGACGTTCATCTATCGCGGCGGCGCAAATCTCGAACGGTATCCCGGCCGCACGAAGAAGGCCCTGGCGGGCGGGGCTTTGCGACGCGAGAATGAGCGGCGCGGTGCCGCGCCAAAACCCTGTCATGGCGAGGCTATGAATTTCAACTGGTGAATCTTGTAGAGATCAAGGACCGCCGCCGCGGTTTCCTCGATCGAGCGATGCGTCACATCGATTGCCGGCCAGCCATGCTCGGCACAAAGCTTGCGCGCCCGCGCGAGTTCGCCGGCGACCAGGAGGCGGTCCACATAGGGTGAATCAGGGTCTGCGTTCAACGCGATAAGACGATTCTCGCGAATCTGGACGATGCGCTCCACCGAAGCCAAGAGCCCGACGACGAGAGGATTGCGCAATGCCAAAATCGGTTCCGGCAAGGGGACATCCGGCACAAGAGGAATATTCGCTGTTTTGACGCCTCGATTGGCAAGATAGATGCTCGTCGGCGTCTTCGACGTACGACTCACGCCGAGAAGAACCACATCGGCCGCCTCGAAATTTTCGGTTTGCTGACCGTCGTCGTGCATCATCGTGAAGTTCAGGGCTTCGATACGTTTGAAATATTCCGCGTTGAGCATGTGCTGGGCGCCGGGGCGAGGCTTTGAGGCCGTTCCGATGTAGGATTGAAACAGGTTCACAATCGGCTGCAAAACCGAAAGACAGGGCACGCTCGACTCTTTACATTCCGCCTCGAGATGCGCGGCTAAATCCTGATCGACCAGGGTAAACAAAACGATCCCCGGCGCCGCCTCGATTTCGGCGATAGCCTTGTCGAGCTGCCCCTTGCTGCGCACGAATGGATAAAGATGCTCGATCGACGATACCCCTTCGTATTGCGCCGCGACAGCGCGGCTCGC
>DATARJ010000292.1:0-2878 GCA_036264205.1 Methylocella sp. | reverse complement strand
GGTTCGAAGGAGCTTCAAATTCCGTCAATTCAAAACCGACGAGCTCGCTCGCGCGGACGAGCTCACGCACCAACGCGCGCAGCGGCGCCGGGTGTAAGAATGAATCAAATCACTCCACTAGCCCCCAACTTTCCTTCAATTTAAGCGTCAGGCATTTGGCGCCCCCGCCCGCGCGCATGAATTCGGACAGAGGCACGATGACGGGCGTAAAGCCGGCGGCGCGCAGTTTTTCCTGCAATTTTTCCGATGCGCCGTTGAGAAAAACATGCCGGTCAAGATCGACGGCGTTGCAGGCATATTGCGCGGCATCTTCCTTGGCGACGGCGACCCGTTTTTCCGGCGCGACTCTGGCGGCGATCTTCGCTCGGCTCGCGGCATCGAAAGCCTCGGGATAATAGATGAGATAGCCACCTTCGAGCGGGCAAAAACAGGTGTCGAGATGGTAAAAGCGTGGATCGACAAGCCGCAGTCCGATGACGGGGTGTTTGAAAACGCGTTCGTGCGCAGCGGGCGCAGTTTCATCGGACCGGAAGCCAAATCCGCACCAGATGAGAGGCTGGCCGCGATCGAGCAAGGCATCGCCGGCACCTTCGAAAAAAATATCCTCCGGCCACGGCGCCAGTGGAAAACCATTGTGCTCGAACCATTGGCAGAAGAAGCGCTCCTCGCCTTGCCGCGCTGAATACCGAAAACGGCTCGCGACCGCCACTTTGCCCAGTACCACGCCGGCATTGGCGGTGAACACCATGTCTGGCAAATTGGGTTGCGGCTCGATCAGTGTGATTTCCGCATGCGCGGCAACCGCATCTCTGAGATTATTCCATTGCCTGACTGCGAGAGCATGATTGATGCGGCCGCGATTGCCGCGCATCCACGGATTGATGACGTAGTTCACGCCAAAATGGTCCGGCGCGCACATCAAAATTTTTTGTCTGGAATTGGGCGCGGCGGCGGTTCCGGCGCCAATTTGAGGCACCGGCGCGTTTGCGACATGAATGTTCATGCTACGCTCCTCTCGGCATGGGGCGTGGCTGTTTCCTCAAGCGCGTCATGGAAGACCTCGACCGCCTGCAAGAGATCGGCCTCCTCGATAATCAGGGGCGGCGCGAAGCGAATGACGGTTTCATGCGTCTCCTTGGTCAAAACGCCGCGCCGTAGCATGGCGAGGCACACGTTCTTCGCGCTGGCGCGCGCGGGATCGAGTTCGACTCCCGCCCAAAGCCCTTTGCCGCGAACCTCGACGATGGCCGGATGGTCGATACCGGCGAGCGCGGCGAGCAAGGTTTTCCCCAGGACGCGGCTGCGCAAGGCGAGGTCCTCGTCTTGGAGAACATGGATCGCCTCGCGCGCGACCGCCGCTGCAAGCGGATTGCCGCCGAAGGTCGAACCATGGCTGCCGGGATCGAAAACGTCCATGACGGCACGCCGTGCGGCAAACGCGGAGACCGGCATCAGGCCGCCGCCGAGCGCCTTGCCGACGATGAGACCGTCGGGCTTGGCGTTCTCGTGTTCAAAACAGAAGTTTCGCCCGGTGCGCCCGAAACCTGACTGGACCTCGTCGAAAATCAACAATATGCCGCGCCGGTCGCAGATCCTCCGGAGGCTTGCCAGATATCCCGCGGGCGGTACGACAATCCCCGCCTCGCCCTGAATGGGCTCGATGAGAACGGCGGCCGTGAATGGCGAGATCGCCGCCTCAAGCGCGTCGGCGTCACCGAATGGCACCGTGACAAAACCGGGCGCGAAAGGTCCAAAACCGCGCCGGTAGGACGGTTCGCTGGAAAAGCCTATGATCGATGTTGTCCGGCCATGGAAATTCCCCGCGGCGACAATAATCTCCGCCTTGCCGGCGGGGATCGAAAGCCGGTCGTAACCATAACGGCGCGCGGCCTTGATCGCGGTCTCGACCGCCTCCGCGCCGGTGTTCATCGGCAGGCACGCATCGAGCCCGGCGAGACCCGCGAGTTCCTCGCAAAGCGGCCCGAGATTATCCGAATGGTAGGCACGGGAGACGACATCCAAGCGTTCGAGCTGACGCTTCATGGCGTGGACGAGACGCGGATGCAGATGGCCGAAACTCGCCGCCGAATAGGCGCTCATCATATCGATGTAGCGCTTGCCGCCGGTATCGAAGAGATGCGCGCCGGTGCCCCGCGTCAAGACAACCGGAAGCGGCGCGTAATTTTTCGCGCCAAATCGGGCTTCTTGAGCGATGACCCTTTGCGGGGATATGGCAGTTGGCAAGGACATGGGGCTTTGCAAGGTCATGGCGGCTTCCTATCGACACTCCGTCCCAGGAAGATTTATTCGCACGGAAGGCGGCGCTCTTGCCCCGGAACTTGGCCCGTTTTCGCGCAGAATCTCCGCGACAAACCTCCTTTCGCGCGCAAAAATGCGCGGGTACGTATTTTGTCCTGGGCAAACCCGGAAATCGTTCGAAAATCTTCGAAAGTTTAGGCGACAAGCGAGAAAGAGATGGCGCGCCGGCACGTGATAGACGAAATGGACTTAAAAATCATGAAGCGGCTGCAACTCGACGCGAGGATCAGCAATGTCCGCCTCGCCGAGGACGTGCATTTGTCGCCAAGCGCCTGCCTAGAGCGGGTCAAAGCGCTCGAAAAGGCTGGCCTGATAAGGCGCTATATCGCCGACTTCGATCTTGCGAGAATCCGCGGCACGGTGATGCTGCTCGTCGAGGTTATCCTCAAAAACCACCGCGAAGCCGATTTCGAGCGCTTTCTGGCGGCCATCCGCAAACGCATCGAAGTTTTGGAATGCTACAAGATCGGCGGCCGGATCGATTACCTGATGCGGGTGGTTTGCCGCGATATCGACCATTACAGCGAGCTCAGCGACTTTATGAGCCGTGGCGAGCTGG
>DATARJ010000094.1:0-2829 GCA_036264205.1 Methylocella sp. | reverse complement strand
TCCTATCACGCAATTTCTTGCCGAAGATATCTTCGTTGTCGGCTACCCAAAATCGGGCAATACGTGGTTTCAAAATCTGGTTGCCGGCACTGTTTACGGGGTCGATCCGCGTTGGGCGCCGAGCGCGCTGGTGCATGATCTTGTGCCGGATCTTTCCTACAACAAATTTTATCGCCGTTACGCGACCCCGATTTTCTTCAAGTCGCATGACCTCCCACGCGCGGAATTTCGCCGGGTGGTTTATCTGCTGCGCGACGGGCGCGACGTAATGGTCTCCTATCATCACTATCGCGAGGCGGTCGATGGCAAGGACTACGACTTTCTGAAATTCGTCACTCCGGAGACCGATCTTTATCCTTGCCACTGGCCGGAGCATGTCGATGCCTGGATGCAAAATCCATATCGTGCGCAGATGCTGGTGATCCAATATGAAAAGCTCCTCCGTGAGCCGGTCAGAGAGCTCGAACGCTTCTGCCAATTTGCCGGCATTTCTCGGGAGACCTGTCATTTGGCTACGGTCGCCGAAGCCGCATCCTTCCATAATTTGCGCGACAAGGAGGCTCGGACAGGCTTCGGCCGGCCCGATCATAATTTTCCGCCGGACAAGTTCTTCTTCCGGCGCGGCGTGGTTGGCAGCCATAAGGACGAAATGCCGCCGGAGGTTTTAGAAAGGTTTCTTGAGCACGCGGGCGACACCATGCGGCGTTGCGGCTACGCCACGGGCGAACTTGGGGGAGAAACCGCCGGTTAGCTGACGAAAGCCATGATCACCCGGGCGAATAAGGGCGTTTATATGTTTGATCACGGGAGTGAGGGTATTGAGGACAAAAATAACCTTGCTAACCAGGAAAGCTTTGCGGCGTGTGCCGAACGCGTCGAACACGTCGAACGCCTCCATAGTCTTCAATCTACAACTGATTAAGGACCTCACAGAATGAGACATGAATGACAAAGCTCTCCCGCCGCCAGACCTTGGCGTCGATCCTGGCCGCAGGCGCGGGCATTGCCGCCCCCGCTACGCGTGCCGCTTCCACCGCTGGCGCCGCCCGGGTGTCCTTTCTTCTGGTCAACGATGTCTACCGAATCGAGGAGAACAAGGATGGGCGCGGCGGCATGGCGCGCTTCGCGGCCGCGGTGAAGGCGGAGCGCGCCAGGGCGCGCGCCGAAGGCCGCCACCTTGTTTGCGTCCATGCCGGCGATACGCTCTCGCCGAGCCTGTTGTCGAGCTTCGACCAAGGTGCGCATATGATCGATCTCTTCAACGACGTGGGGCTCGATGTTTTCGTTCCTGGCAATCATGAGTTCGATTTTGGCAAGGATATTTATTTCGAGAGGATGGGAGAGGCCCATTTCCCGATTCTCGCGGCGAACCTTAAAAATAGCGACGGCACGCTGCCGCACTATCATCAAGAACGATTGCTGATCGAGGCAGATGGCCTTAAGGTCGCGCTCATCGGCGCCGCCTACGAAGATACGGTGAGCGCCTCGCGCCCCGGCGATCTCGCCTTCGCGCCGACGATCCCGGCGGTGCTTGCGGGCGCCAAAAGCGCGCGCGCGGCGGGCGCCGATCTCGTCATCGCCATCGTGCACGCCGACAAGGCAAGGGGCGCCGCCTTGATGAATACGCATGCGGTCGATCTCATCCTGTCCGGCCATAATCACGATCTGCATATTGATTTCGATGGCCGCACCGCGCTTGTCGAATCCGAGCAGGACGCAAATTATGTCACGGTTGTCGATATTGATGTCGCGAGGACGCGCGACGAAGCAAGCCGCTCGCTTCCATGGTGGCCGGATTTCCGTGTCCTTGATACGGCGAAGGTCGATCCCGATCCTTCGATGCTTGCCAAGGTCGGCGATTACCAGGCCGGGTTGGCGAAGCAGCTCGACGTCGAGATCGCGACCCTTGCCGCGCCGCTCGACAGCCGCAACGAGGCCGTGCGCTCGAGGGAATCCGCGATCGGCAATCTCATCGCCGACGCTCTTCGCAAGGCGGCAACGGCCGAAGTTGCGATCATCAATTGCGGCGCAATCAGAGGCGACAAATTCTATCCGGCGGGCACCAAGCTCTTGAAGCGCGACATCCTCGACGAACTCCCTTTCGGCAACAAGACCATGTTGACGATTGTTCCGGGAAAAGCGATTCTGGCCGCGCTCGAAAACGGGTTTTCTCAGATCGGGCGGTTGTCGGGGCGGTTTCCGCAAGTTTCCGGGCTTTCCATCGTCGCCGACCCGGCGGCGGCGCCAGGCGCGCGGGTGAAGGCGGTGATGGTCAACGGCGAGACGCTTGACATTGCCCGCGATTACAAGCTCGCAACCAATGATTTCATGGCGCGCGGCGGCGACGGCTATGGGATGCTCGCGGGCAAGACGCATGTGAGCGCGGATTCCGGCACACGGCTCGTTGCCCTCGATGTGATCGACTATGTCGAGGCGGCGAAAGTTATCGATGCGAAGGTGGAGGGAAGGATCGCGTTTCGATAGCGGCGCCGGCACCGTCAACTTGGCCGAGCCGTATACGAGGCTCCGCTGGCGAAGATGACTAAGGTCGCGGCTAGGGCCGCCGGGTGCCCGGCGCGCCGCACGCCCTACAAGCCGTCCTCTTTTCTGAAATGTGGCGGAGCGGTCGCTGGGCAAGTTGTCGCGTTTGCGCCATAATACCGAAAATGTCCGCCGAAATTCTCAAATATCGTTCCCCGGCCGCGCCATTTTCGCCTGCGCCGCCCTCCGCATCGCCTGCGTTGAGCTTGTCACGACGAGCGGCTAGAACGCGCACTGGATGACCCCGGGGCAAAAGCCGATGAACGAACGACATCCTAGCCCGCACGA
>DATARJ010000234.1:0-3341 GCA_036264205.1 Methylocella sp. | reverse complement strand
GATGGAGGGTTTCGTCGAGGCGCAGGCTGGCTATCGCTTTTACGCCGCCGGTCAGCCGGGCGAATGGCGGATCGATCTGACGATGGGACTACGCCCCTGGCCAAGACTTCTCATGATGCTGCAGAGCTACACGTCGATTGTCAACGGTTCCCTCCGGTTCGGGCATGTATCCTGGACCAAACTGCAACCAAGCCTCGTCTATGATATCGCGCCAAACTGGTCGGTGCAGTTTGGCGGCTTTCTGACGGTCGCGGGGATCAACGCCGGACGCGAGCTGGGTCCCACCGTAGGTATCTGGTATAGGTTCTAAGGGGCATGCTTGAGCCCGGCACCCCGCACGACCATATCGCGCGCGAGGGAGGCAAACGCGTGCGCAGGGCGCGGAATACGATGCGGACGACCAGTTGTGTTGGCATCCTTCTCGCGGGCGGGCTCGCGCGCCGGATGGGCGGCGGCGACAAGGCGCTGCGAAAGGCCGGCGGAATTTCCTTTCTCGCCCATGTGATCGCGGCGTTGCGGCCCCAATGCCAAGGCCTCGTGTTGAGCGCCAATGGCGACCCGGCAAGATTTGCCGGATTTGACGTACCCGTCGTCGCCGACGATCTCCCGGGTTTCAAAGGTCCGCTCGCGGGCATTCTCGCCGGGCTCGATTGGATCGCGGCGCGTTGTCCGGATGTCCCCTTGGCGATCAGCGTTCCGGCCGACACGCCGTTTTTGCCCGGCGATCTCGCCGCCCGCCTCATCGACGCAAGGGCGAAAGGCAACGCCGTGATCGCCTGCGCGCGTTCGGGCGGCAGGACGCATCCGGCCGTAGCAGTCTGGCCGGTCTCGATCCGAAACGATCTCCGCCACGCCCTCCTTGTGGAGGATATGCGAAAGGTCGAGGCATTCTCGCAAAACTACAGCCGCGCCATTGTGGGGTGGCCAATCGAGCCCTACGATCCTTTTTTCAACGCCAATGACCCAAGCGATCTCGCGGCGGCCGAAACAATTTTATCCCGGCGCGACAAACATATTGTGTAGGCTCGCCGGTTTTGCGAAATTGCATTCGCTGGGAGCGCAGGACGAAACAGGGGAGCTTGTTCATGGCCGGACCGGAAGTAGAAAACATCCAGATAGACGAATTGAAAAAGGGATTGGCGGACGGCTCGATCCTGCTAGTCGATGTGCGCGAGCCCAATGAATATGCGGCCGGCCGCATCCCGGGTGCGATACTCAATCCGCTCCAGCGTTTCGACCCCACGGCCCTGCCGAGCGCGCCAGGCAAACGTGTTGTATTGTCCTGCCGCTCCGGCAAACGCTCGCTCACCGCGCTGGCGCTTGCTCAGGAAGCCGGGCGCGACGATATCCGCGCGCATTACCCCGGCGGCTTTCAGGAATGGGCAAACGCCGGCGAAAAGGTCGAGGTGTAGGGATCTTCCACGGCTGCCCAAATTTGCGCCACGCGTGTTAGCCACGCGCGAGATCGATCTTGTCGAGCGCGGCCCTCAATCCTGCCGCCAATTTTGTCAATTCATCGTTTGCCCAGAAGTGCATGAAGAACAGACGCGGCTCGTCATCGAGCATGTGATTGTGCAAGGCCGTGACCTCGATGCCATTGTCGCGCAAAATACGCAGCACCGGATTGACTTCATTGGCGGTCAGGACGAAATCCCCGGCGATCGCGGCCTTGCCGCCGCCCGTCGGCTGGAAGTTAATCGCCTCGGCCGAACCCATGGCGTCCGGCACGGCCATGCCGGCTTCGCTCACCGTTCCGGCGCGTTTCAAGCTCACCTGATAAACGCCGCCGTTCACCTTGCCTTTGGCGTCGAGTGTCCGGTCAATCAGCGCCGTGTCGAGTTCAATCGGCGGAGGCGCCGCGCCGCTCGGCGCCGTCAAGGGCGTCTTGCTCAACGCCAAGCCGTCGTGCAGAGCGGCAGCGAGCCTGACAGGATCGCCGCGGCCGAGAATGTGCATATACAACGTGGCCGGCGCCGCGCGCAGAAGATGGTTGTGCAACGCCGTGATCTCGATCCCTTCCCCGGCCAGTTTCCGCATGACTGGGCTTACCTCCTCGGCGGTGAGGACGAGATCGCCCATGACCACCGCCTGATCCCGCTCGGATCGAAAGGCCAGCCAGGAGCCGAGCGCCAGCGCCGGCTTCAGCTCCACGCCATCGAGCAGGACCTTGAGATCGGTGCGCGGAAGGCCAATGCGGTAGATACCGCCGGGCATCTCCGAGCCGGATTTGCCGAGGGCCTGGGCAACCTTCCCCCAATCACCTTCAACCGCGAAAGCCGAGGCGGACAGCCCAGCAGCGACCACCAGGCTCAATAGCCGAATGATCGAGGACATCATTATCTCCTTTCAGTTTATATGTTGTTTGAGACCGCTGCTCTTTTCGGAGAAGGGGTAGATCGATATGGCGATTTCGCCAAGCGCTCTTTTGTAGCAAGTCATTGTCTCGCAAATTTCAAACTGATCCACTACCCTTGCCATCTTTTCGTTAACTTGACGGTGGCTTAACTTGCTTCCCTCCATTGACAAAAAACGTCGTCATGTCTTCATGCCCGACTTCAAGCTTGCGCGAGCGCGTTTCTTGGTGCGAAATACAGGGAGACACCAAGATGCCTTGGATCGAGACGGTTTTTGGGCGGCGAGACACGCCCGCCTCTCGGAAGTGCCGGAGGCAGATATTCGCCGCTGGCCGGATCGTCCGCGTGATGTCTTGGCAGGAATACATGTGGCGCGGGCTTTCGCTTTGTCTGCTTCTTGGTCTGGGATGTGCCGTTATTCCTGGCAATTTGGCGCATGCGCAAGAAGTTTCGGAAATTGAGGCGCTGCCGTCAGGGCTGCAGCCCTCGATCGCCTCTAGCATTCCCGCGCTTGCTCAGTTCAAGAAAGGTCTCCTCGATCTCGGCTACAATTTGCGATTGGATTATTTTGCGGATGGCTTGGCCAATCCAACGGGCGGCGTCAAACAAGGCGCCGCCTATGAAGGCATTCTTTACATGGTGCTCGACGCGGACCTTGCAAAGATTGCAGGACTGGATGGCCTCAGTTTTCGCGCCAACGCTTATCAAATTCATGGGCGCCAGCTGTCGATGTTCAACATCTTTAACCTTGCGAGGGTCGACAGCATCGAGGCGCGGCCAGCGACCCGGCTGTTCGAGCTTTGGCTCGAACAGAAGTTCGGCGACCTGGCGTTGCTCCGCGTCGGTCAACTAGCGGCTGATAATCAGTTCGCCATTAGCGAATTCGGCAACACTCTGTATATCAACAGCACGTTCGGCTGGCCGACAATCTTCTCAACGAACCTGCCGAGTGGAGGACCTGCCTATCCGCTGGCTACTCCGGGTGTT
>DATARJ010000203.1:0-5308 GCA_036264205.1 Methylocella sp. | reverse complement strand
AAAAGGGCTCAAATTCAAACTTGCGTTGAGTCCGCCTCGCTACATTTGTTGAGACAAGCTTCCAAGAATCCGGGAGAGTATATTCCATGCAGTCGGTACTGATCGTTGTTCATCTGATGGTCGTCGTCGTCCTCGTCGTGACTGTGCTCTTGCAGCGCTCCGAGGGGGGCGCCCTTGGCGTCGGCGGCGCCAGCGGCTTCATGACCGGACGCGGCCAGGCAAGCGCGCTAACCCGCGCAACAGCCATTTTGGCGGCGCTGTTTTTCGCGACCAGCATGGGCTTGACGATTCTCGCCCGGTTCAATCAAGCCCCGGAAGTGACCTTTCAAAGCATCACGCCGGTCGAACCGGAGGGCGGCACGGCAAAAGAGGGGGAGGGCAAGGGAAGTTTGCTCGACCCATTGAGAAGGATGGAAGACCAGGCGGGCACGCCACCGGCACTTCCGCCGGGTCTGACCTTGCCGGGCCAGCCACAACCAGCCGCGCCCGCGGCGCCACAAAGTCTGAATCTGCCTCCGGTCAAACAGCCCGCGACGCCTCTGGTTCCGCTGGCGCCGGTTCAAACCGGACCTACCGCACCTCCGCCCGCTTCCATCATGGTCAAACCGGCACCGCCTCAGGCCGCGCCCGGCCCGTTCAAGGCGCCGCCGCCGACCTCGGCTCCCCCGTGGTCGAAATAATTTTCGCGTTTATGTGCAAAAAAGGAAGCGGCGCATAATTTGCCTCCCCAAGCGGGCGGAAACGGGGTAAATCCCAAGCCCCATGGCGCGGTTTATTTTCATCACCGGCGGCGTGGTGTCATCGCTTGGCAAGGGACTCGCGGCGGCGGCGCTCGGCGCGCTTCTCCAGGCGCGCGGCTATAGCGTCCGGCTGCGCAAGCTCGACCCTTATCTCAACGTCGATCCGGGGACGATGAGCCCCTACCAGCACGGCGAAGTGTTCGTCACCGAGGACGGCGCGGAAACCGATCTCGATCTTGGTCATTACGAGCGCTTCACCGGCCGGCCGGCGATGCGCGAAGACAATATCACGACCGGCCGGGTCTATCAGGAGATCATCGCCAAGGAACGCCGCGGCGATTACCTTGGCGCGACCGTCCAGGTCATTCCCAATGTCACCAATGCGATCAAGGCTTTCGTGCTCAGCGGCAACGAGGGCGTCGATTTCGTCCTCGTCGAGATCGGCGGCACCGTCGGCGATATCGAAGGCCTGCCGTTCTTCGAGGCGATCCGCCAGCTGGGCAACGATCTGCCGCGCGGGCACGCGATCTATATTCACCTCACGCTTCTGCCGTTCATTCCGAGCGCGGGCGAACTCAAGACCAAGCCGACTCAACATTCGGTCAAGGAACTGCGCTCGATCGGCATCCAGCCGCACATCCTTCTCTGCCGCACCGATCGCGAGATCGCGCGCGAGGAGCGGCGCAAGATCGGCCTTTTCTGCAACGTGCGCGAAAACGCGGTGATCGAAGCCCGCGAAGTCACCTCGATCTACGAGGTGCCGCACGCCTATCATGCGGCTGGGCTGGACCAGGAGGTATTGGCCGCTTTCGGGATCGAACCCGCGCCGAAGCCCGACATGGGCCGCTGGAACGCCGTAATGGAGCGTATTAACAACCCGGAAGGCGAAGTCACGATCGCGATCGTCGGCAAATACACCGGGCTTAAGGACGCTTATAAATCCTTGACCGAGGCGTTGAGCCATGGCGGCATGGCCAACCGGGTCAAGGTCCACCTCGATTGGATCGAATCGGAAATTTTCGAAAACAGCGATCCGGCGCCCTACCTCGAACATGTGCATGGCATTCTGGTTCCGGGCGGCTTCGGCCAGCGCGGCGCGGAAGGCAAAATTCTCGCCGCGCGTTTCGCCCGCGAACGCAAGCTTCCCTACTTTGGGATCTGTTTCGGGATGCAGATGGCGGTCATCGAGGCTCTGCGATCCCTGGCGGGCATGCCCGAGGCCAATTCGAGCGAATTCGGTCCAGCGAAGGAGCCTGCGGTCGGGCTGATGACCGAATGGCTGCGCGGCAATGAGCTCGAAATCCGCGCCGCCGAGACGGATCTTGGCGGAACGATGCGGCTTGGTGCCTACCGCGCGGACCTGATGCCGGGCTCAAGGATCGCCGCCGTTTATGGCGCGACCAGCATATCCGAACGCCACCGGCATCGTTTCGAGGTCAATACCGCCTATCGCAAGAGATTGGAAGAAAAAGGATTGATTTTCTCGGGCATGTCGCCGGACGGCCTGTTGCCGGAGACGATCGAATTTTCCGATCATCCCTGGTTCATCGGCGTGCAGTTTCATCCCGAACTCAAATCGCGGCCTTTCGAGCCGCACCCGCTGTTCGCGAGTTTCATCGCCGCCGCGGTCGAGCAATCGCGGCTGGTGTAATTTGGCTGCAAGCGCGGCGGTACCGGCAAGCATTCGGAGAATCGGGATTCCGAGGCAGGCGGCGGCCCATCTCACGCGTAAATCAGGTGCCAATGCTACCGAATTCAATGGCTGAAATTGACCAACTCATGAGAGCGCTGTTTCTGTTGGCCCTGTTGCTCTATCTCGTGCCGGCTGCCTTTCGATTGGGCGAGAGTCAGCGGTGGTTCCAGCGTGGCGCCATTGTCACGCTCGGAATAGCTATAGCGATTGCAGTGGCGACGAGCGTGATATGGCTGACTCGTTGACGCGGGCGTAATACAGTAGGAGGTATTGGAGATAGGGACCCTTGGTGTCCGTTTCCCCAACCGTCCTACCTATCCCCTTCCGCGATAGGGTGGCACGCCTTGATCCGGCACCCAGGTCCCCTCCGGCAGCTCGCCCGTTTCCCAAAACACATCGATCGGGATGCCGCCGCGCGGATACCAATAGCCGCCGATCCGCAGCCACCGCGGCTCTAAGCACGCCGCGAGGTCCTTGCCGATCCGCAAGGTGCAGTCCTCATGGAAAGCGCCATGATTACGAAACGACGTGAGGTAGAGTTTTAGGGATTTCGATTCGACGAGCCAGCTGCCTGGAAGATAGTCGATCACGAGAAGCGCGAAATCCGGCTGGCCGGTAATTGGACAGAGGGCAGTGAATTCCGGCGCGGTGAAGCGGGCGATATAGTTTTCGCCCTGATGCGGATTTGCCACCCGGTCGAGCGTCGCCTCGTCCGGCGTTCGCGGCACTTCCACGGCACGGCCAAGCTGACTTGTTCCGGTATGAACCTTGACCATGATGGGTAAGAATCCAGTGGCAGCCGCCGCCGTGTTAAAATTGATTCCCCCTGGACTCTCGTTCGCCTAGGGGTTTCCGGCACGAAGTTGCGGAAATTTGTTTCCACTCTGCCCAGCGAGCCTGTCAAATGAAAATATTCGTCGCGGGAGCGACCGGAGCGGTTGGCCGCCGCCTTGTCCTCCTCTTGACGGCGGCCGGGCACGAGGTCGCCGGGCTGACGCGTTCGCCCGCCAAAGCTGACCTCTTGCGGAGAATTGGCGCCACGCCGGTCATCGCCGACGCGCTTGATCCAGCAGCCGTGATGGACGCGGTGCGGCGGGTGAAACCAGAGGTGGTAGTTCACGAGCTCACTTCGATCAAGAATGTCGATCTGCGCAATTTCGACCGAGGATTCGCCGCGACAAACCGGTTGCGCACAGAAGGTACGGATAATTTGCTGGCCGCCGCCCGCGCCGGCGGCGCACGCCGGTTCATTGCGCAAAGCTTTGCGGGTTGGCCTTATGCGCGAGCGGGAGGCCCGGTCAAGACAGAGGAGGACCCGCTCGATCCAAATCCGCCGCCGGCATTCCGCCGCACGCTCGAAGCGATCCGCTACCTCGAATCCGCGGTCGCGCGCCAGGCCGCCTTGGAGGGGCTGGTCTTGCGCTACGGGTTTTTCTATGGCCCGGGCACCGCCATCGGCGAACACGGCTCGATGGTGAACGACGTACGCAAGCGGCGCATCCCGATCATTGGTGGCGGTAGCGGCGTTTGGTCGTTCACTCACGTCGACGACGCCGCCCGCTTCACGCGCGCTGCGATCACCCGCGGTGCGCCGGGGATCTATAACATCGTGGACGACGATCCTGCCCGCGTGTCGCAATGGCTGCCCGCCCTAGCGGAGGCGCTCGGCGCCAAGCCGCCACACCGGGTCCCAGCCTGGATCGCCCGTTTCGTCTTAGGCGATGCCGTCGTGTTCATGACCGACGTGCGGGGCGCCTCGAACGCCAAGGCCAAGCAAGCCCTCGGCGTGAATTTGATCTGGCCGAGTTGGCGGGATGGGTTCAAGGAAGGTCTCGGCGATCCGTCGCAAGCGTAGTCGCGCGGGCGCGTCATGATGAGGCGCCTCTTCAGCCAATTGCCATGAGGACCGGCTTGGCGGGCGTATTTCCACGGCCCATAATGGACCGGTGAAACAGCGTGGCGCCCTTCATCCCCAAGAAAATCGAACCCCCGGCTCGCGCAGCCAGGTTCTCCGATGACCAAGGTTGTTGCCCCTTATGGCGCCTGGGTCTCGCCGGTGAGCGTCGAGCTCATGACCGAGGGGGCGATTGGTCTTAGCGGCCTCCGCGTCGATGGCCAGGACCTTTACTGGCTCGAAGCCAGGCCAAACGAGAACGGCCGCACGGTTTTGTGCCGCCGCTGCGCGGATGGCGAGATCGCAGACCTCACGGCGGCGCCCTTCAATGTCGGCAGCCGTGTGCATGAATATGGCGGCGGCGCCTACGCGGCGGAGCAGAGCACCGTAGTCGTCAGCGAGCGCACCGACGGAAGCGTCTGGCTCATCGAGGCGGGCCGCCCGCCGCGCCGGATCGAAACGCCGGAAGGCTGCCGCTACGCCGATTTCGAATTCGACTTGCCGCGCCGCCGTGTTCTTGCGGTGCGGGAGGATCATCGCTCGCGCTCTCCCACCGATCCAAAGGCCGCTATCGTCGCCTTGCCGCTCGATCCGGGCGGGGCCGAAACGATTTTGGTCGAGGGTCCGGATTTCCTGAGCTCGCCGCGACTTTCTCCTTGCGGCGAACGGCTGGCTTGGATCGCCTGGGATCACCCCGGCATGCCTTGGGACGGGACCAGGCTTTTCGTGGCCGGCGTGACAAAAGAAGGAGCGCTGGACGCGCCTCGGCTTGTGGCGGGAGAAACGCCGGAAGCAATCGTGCAGCCGGAGTGGTCGGCCAACGGAAGACTCTATTTTTGCTCCGACCGGACCGGCTGGTGGAACCTCTATGCGTTGCGTGGCACCGCCGTAGAAGCCTTGGCGCCGGTCGAAGCCGAGATCGGCGGTCCGCATTGGGTTTTCCGCCAGCGCTACTACGATTTTCTCACCGATGGGCGGATC
>DATARJ010000192.1:0-3885 GCA_036264205.1 Methylocella sp. | reverse complement strand
AAAACCAAATCGGGCAAGGGGCCCGCGAGGGAGGCGAGATACCTTGCCCCGCCAGCCGGCTCGGCCGGAAAGAATTTTAACGCATGAAAACCACGTTCCCGGAGCCCTAGGGCCTCGGATGCCGTCGCCGCGCCAGGTAGGAAAGGGACCGGCGATCGCACGGCCGCCTCAAGTAGGCGCGGCGTCATCCCCGGACTGACCAGAAACCCGGCTCCGGCATCGGCCGCGGCTTTGATTTGGTCTGCCGCGACGATTGTCCCCGCGCCTATGAACGCCTGCGGAAATGTCGTGGCGAGCGCCGCGACGGCGGCGATCGCGGCGGGCGTGCGCAAGGTGATTTCGAGCACCGTCAATCCGCCCGCAATCAGGGCGCGGGCCTGGACAAGCGCATCCTCGATGTCCTTGACGGTCAGCACCGGAATAACCGGCCCCCGCCGCAGGATCGCGACGGTCGCCTCGCTATGTGGGTAAAGCATGGACGGCGCCCCTCCGTTGCCGGTCAGCCGCAGACGCTCGCGCCGAGTTCCGCTGGGCTCACATTGGCGCGGAACATCTGGAGCAGTTCGCGCCCATAGCCATGCGCATGTGCTTCGAGGTCGCACGCCGCGAGCGGACGGCTTTGCAAGGTCTCTGGGGAGAGCTCCACCGTCAATGTGCCTATATCCGCGTCGAGCGCTATGATATCGCCGTCTCGCAGCCGGGCAATCGGGCCGCCATCGAGCGCTTCCGGCGTCGCATGGATCGCTGCTGGTACTTTTCCCGACGCGCCCGACATGCGGCCATCGGTGACCAGCGCCACTTGATGGCCGCGCGCCATCACCGACTCAAGCACGGGCGTCAACTTGTGCAACTCCGGCATACCGATCGCTTTCGCGCCCTGGAAGCGTACCACCGCGACAAAATCAGAATTAAGTTCGCCCGCGCGGAAGGCCGCCTCCACTTCCTCCTGCGCGTGAAAAACCCGCGCCTTTGCGCGCACCTTGCGATGTTCCGGCGCGACTGCGCTGACCTTGAGCACCGCGCGGCCGAGATTGCCGTCAAGCACCTTCAAGCCGCCATCGCGGGAGAACGGATTTGCCGCCGGGCGCAGGACCGATTCATCGAGGCTCGCCGAAGGCGCCGTACGGAAGGCGAGCTCGCCGCCATCGAGATAAGGCTCTTGCGCATAGGATTCGAGCGTGCATCCGGCAACGGTTTTCGCGCCGGGATGCAGGAGGCCTGCGCCCAGCAAGGAACCGATGAGAAGTCCGGTGCCGCCGGCGGCGGTGAAGTGGTTCACGTCGGCGGTGCCGTTGGGATAGATGCGCGCCAGCAACGGAACCGCCTTCGAGAGATCGGCGAAATCGTCGAGCGTCAGGATGATCCCGCCCGCGCGGGCCATGGCGACGAGGTGGATTACGTGGTTGGTGGAGCCCCCCGTCGCGAGCAAGGCGACGATGCCGTTTACGAAGGCGCGCTCGTCGAGAATCGATGCAATCGGCGTATAGTCGTTGCCAAGCGCGGTGAGCGCCAAGGCGCGCCGCGCGGCCGCGGCGGTGAGCGCGTCGCGCAAGGGGGTGTTCGGATTGACGAAGGAACTGCCTGGCAGATGCAGGCCCATCGCCTCCATCAGCATCTGGTTCGAATTCGCGGTACCGTAAAAAGTACAGGTCCCCGGCGAATGGTAGGAAGCGGCTTCCACTTCGAGCAGGTCGTCCCGCGTAGCCTTGCCTTCGGCATAATGCCGGCGAAGCTTCGCCTTCTCCTGATTCGGCAGACCGGACGGCATCGGCCCCGCCGGGATAAACACTGCGGGCAAATGCCCAAAGGCTTGCGCCGCGATCACGAGTCCCGGCACGATCTTGTCGCAAATGCCGAGAAAGACCGCGGCGTCGAACATATCGTGCGACAAGGCGATCGCCGCCGACATGGCAATGACGTCTCGCGAGAACAGCGAGAGTTCCATGCCGGCGCGGCCTTGCGTTATGCCATCGCACATGGCCGGGACGCCGCCCGCGACCTGCGCGATGCCGCCCGCCTCGTGCACCGCTTTTTTTATGATGGCCGGAAAACGCTCATAAGGCTGATGCGCCGAGAGCATGTCGTTGTAGGCGGTGACAATGGCGAGATTGGCGGCGGCGCCGGTACGCAGAGCCTGCTTCTCGTGTCCGGCGCACGCGGCGAAACCATGCGCGAGATTGGCACATCCGAGCGCGCCACGGTGCGGCCCACTACGCCGCATTGCCTCGACGCGCCCGAGATATTTTTGCCGCGAAGTTTGGCTGCGCGCGCGAATGCGGGCCGTGACATCGGCGATTACAGCTTGCACCATCTTTGGCTCCTCGTCGCGGCGGGCCAGCGCGACGCCGCCTGCATCACGTCAATTGATTTCTTCGCTCCAGCTGCGTCCATCGCGCTCGACAAGAGCGATCGCGGCGGCGGGGCCCCAAGTGCCGGCTAGGTAGGGCCGCGGCGGCTCGTCCATTTGGTTCCAGGCCTCGCGGATCGGATCGATCCAGCGCCACGCTGCCTCGACCTCGTCGCGGCGCATGAACAAGGTCGCATTGCCGCGTATGACATCCATCAACAGTCGCTCATAGGCCTCCGGCGCATAGATGCTGAATGTTTTGGCGAAGCTCATGTCGAGCGGCACATGCTGCAGGCGCATCCCTCCGGCGCCCGGCTCCTTAAGCATCAGCCATAGCTTGATCCCTTCATCAGGTTGCAGCCTTATGGCTAACCTCGTTCGCGAAATCTTTCCCGACTCGGCCGTGAAAATCGAATGGGGAACCTCGCGAAAGGCGACGATGACCTCCGAAACCCTTTGCGGCAGGCGTTTGCCCGTGCGTAAATAAAGGGGAGTGCCAGCCCAACGCCAATTCGCGATTTCTACCTTGAGCGCCACGAAGGTTTCAGTTTTGGTCTGCTCGTTGCCGACTTCTTCGGCATAGCCCGGTACCGCGCCTCCCCCGCCGGCGCCCGCGCGATATTGTCCGCGCACGGTCAGCGCCGCGGCATTGCTGGAGTCGATCGGTACCAGCGACTTCAAAACCTTGAGTTTCTCGTCGCGCACCGAATCCGCGTCCAAGGAGGCGGGCGGTTCCATCGCGACAAGACACAACAATTGCAGCAAATGATTCTGCACCATGTCGCGCAGCGCCCCCGCGTTTTCGTAATAGGAAGCGCGGCCCTCGACGCCTATCGATTCGGCGACGGTGATCTCGACATGATCGATATGGGCTGAATTCCACAATGGCTCGAACAGGGCGTTGGCGAATCGCAGCGCCATCAGATTTTGTACCGTCTCTTTCCCAAGATAATGATCGATGCGGAAAATCCGTTTCTCCGGAAACACCGCGCCAATTGCATCGTTGATAGACGCGGCCGAAACGCCGTCCTTGCCGATCGGCTTCTCGACGATGATGCGCGAGGCCGGGGTGGCGAGCGAATGTGCGGCGAGCCGCTTGGCGATCGGCACGAAACGTTCCGGAGCCGTGGCGAGATAGAAGGCGCGCACGCGCGAGGGATCGTCATCGAACTCATTGCCGAGGAGATCCCATCCTGCCTCGGAGTCAATGTCGAGACGGACGTAATGGATCAATTCGAGGAAGTTCTTGATCGCTTCGTCGCGCGCGAAGGCGGCGGCGAACTCCTTCAGCGCCTCGGCGATCATTACCCGATAAGCGGCGTGATCCAAGGACCGCCGCGACACGCCAATGATCCTGGTCGGCTGCGAGAACTGCGCATCGAGAAAACGGTGAAACAGCGCGGGAAAGAGTTTGCGGTGGGCGAGATCGCCGGTGCCGCCGAAGACGGCCAGATCGAAAGGGGGTACCTTCCGGATACGCGAAACCATCGCTTTCCTTCGCATTTCGAAGCTTTATGCGCAACATAGCCCATCGGCGC
>DATARJ010000131.1:0-13581 GCA_036264205.1 Methylocella sp. | reverse complement strand
AGGATGCCGTTATAGTCATCGGGAAACCGCTGCGCCTCCATCAGAGCGTTCTGCCCGCCGGTGGAACATCCGTCGAAATAGGCCTTCTGTGCATTTTGCTGATAGAAGGCACGAACGATCTCCTTGCCCCGCAAAGTCATCAGATGGATCGCCCGGTAGCCGAAATCATTGATCCGCTCCGGATGTCCGAAAAGACCTGTTGACGGTGTTGACGGATCGCCCAAAGCGATCGCCAGAGGATTTCCCATATTGCCGGCCGAGCCGCAGTACAGCGGATGGCATCCAGAGGATCCCGTCCCGAGATCACTGTTGGTAGCGGCGAAACCTTTCCTGATACCCGTGGAAAGCTCACCGTAAGCGATCACTCCCTGGAAGCCGCCTCCGCCGGTCCCCAAAAACCGGCCATTCCACGTCGTCTCCGGCAGCCAGACCTCGATATGGATGGTAGAGTCGGACATTGGCGTTAGCGTCGCTGTGACACGGCAGAAGGCCGGAAGGCCGGTGAGAATTGTTGGCGGATTGGAATTCGGAACAGTGAAGGTCCCAGTGGTGTTGTCCTCCGCCGACGTAACGGTCGCCTGTTGCAGTTGCACGAATTTTAGATTGGTGCACGGCGTTGCCGGAGCGGGCATCGGACCAATCGCGATCGTGGCAAACAGGACCACGACAGAGCCGACAAGCAGAAGCCGACGATTCATGAGTCGCCATCCCAGATGATTTGCAGCATGACGCATCTTGCTTAGGGAAACTTGGCTTTATTTAGGTAGCCGGCGGCCATTCACGAGGCACCGCCGGGCGGCGGTCCAGTTTCGAAGGTGGCGAGTTCGACGCTTTCGCCAACATGATCGCCTAGCTGGAACTTGAATTCTTTGAGGATCCCGCCTTTGGGGGCGCGCACCATATGCTCCATCTTCATGGCTTCAAGGACGAGAACCGGCTGGTTTGCCTCGACTACGGCTCCCGGCGCGACGAGCAATGCGGCGATACGGCCGGGCATCGGCGAGGTGAGCCGCCCCGGCGGTTCATCTTGCCTCGCCGACCCGGCAACGGGGCCGGCCAGGAGAAAGCGATGCACTGCCCCTGCAAACACAAGGATCTCTTCGCCGAAGCGGACCCAGACCGCCTTGGCGCGGTGACCATCAAGATCGGCGGCGAGAGTTCCATCCGGCGCGAGAGTGCCGCTTGCGTGCAAAACCGAGCGCCCCGGCAAGTCGAGGCGCCAGCCGTTGCGCGGATAGCAGATCTCGACGGTGCGATTGCCGCCCCCTTCAGGCACGATCTCGCGGAGACGCACGGTTTCGCGCGCTTCCTCGTTCAGGCGCCAGCCATTTTGGCTGGTCCAAGGGCTCCGGGGATCGCTCGACCGCTGGGCTTTTTCGCGCACGAACGCCGCTCGCTCGCAAAGAAGTCCAATGACCGCCATGGCAAGAACTTCATTTCCGGCAGGCTGTAGCTTGGGCAAAAGATCGTCAGTATGGTGCGCGATAAATCCCGTATCCGGCGACGCCTCGATGAAGGCTTGATGGGCGGCGATATTGCGCAGCAGGTCGAGATTGGTTGCAATGCCACCAATACGAATTGCGCCGAGCGCCGAGCGCAGCCCCCACACGGCTCGGCCCCGGTCTTGATCCCAAATGATCAGCTTGGCTATCATCGGATCGTAATCGACTGGGATCACATCCTTTTCACGCACGCCCGTGTCGATTCTAACTTGCGCCGCCCCCCGAGCAGGAAAATAAAGGTGTTCGATGCGGCCAGCTTGCGGCAAAAAATCGCGCGCCGGGTCCTCCGCATAGAGGCGCGCCTCGATCGCGTGCCCCAGCGATCGTATTTCCTCCTGACGCAGAGGCAACGCGCCGCCCGCGGCCACGTGAATTTGCCACTCGACGAGATCGACGCCGGTGGTCATTTCGGTCACCGGATGCTCGACCTGAAGCCGGGTATTCATTTCGAGAAAATAAAAGGCACCATCATCGGGCAATAACAAAAACTCCACAGTGCCCGCGCCCACGTAGCCGATTGCGCGCGCGGCGGAGAGGGCTGCCTCCCGCATGCCTTGGCGCAGAACACCGGAAAGACCGGGCGCGGGCGCTTCCTCGACTATTTTTTGATGCCGCCGCTGGATCGAGCAATCCCGGTCGAACAGATGCACGACATTTTGCCGCGTGTCGGCGAAGATCTGAACCTCGACGTGGCGCGCGCGCGAAAAATATTTTTCGATAAGCACACGGCCGTCGCGGAAAGCCGATAACGCTTCGCGTTTGGCGCTTGCGAGCGCGGCCGCGAACTCGGCCTCGCGCGCCGCAATTTTCATGCCTTTGCCGCCGCCGCCAGCCAACGGTTTGATCAAGACGGGATAGCCGAGCGCCAAGGCTTCTTTCGAAAGGATGGCGGGGTCCTGTTCACTCCCATGATAGCCTGGAACGAGAGGGACCCCGGCTTTCTCCATGAGGGTCTTGGCTTGCGCCTTGTCTCCCATGGCGCGGATTGCCGCCGCCGGCGGTCCAATGAAAACCAGGCCCGCAGAGCCACAGTTTTCCGCGAAATCCGCGTTTTCAGCCAAAAACCCGTAGCCCGGGTGAATTGCCTGTGCGCCGGATTTTAGGGCGGCATCAAGGATTTTCTCGCCGTCGAGATAGCTCGCGCGGGCCGGCGCCGGACCTATTCGAAAAGCCTCGTCGGCAAGCAGGACATGCATCGCCGCGCGATCGGCGTCCGAATAGACGGCGGTGCTCGCAATGCCAAGCCGCCGAGCTGTCCGGATAATCCGGCAAGCGATCTCGCCGCGATTGGCGATCAGGATTTTCGAAAACATCGAGTCTCATACCACGCGCTCACGATCCACTGCACCCCCTGACAATGTTTAGGGTGTCGTGGCGGAAGTGGTTGGAACATCATTTTTGCACGATCCGGGATTTTGTCGCGCTCGCGCGGGAGATCGACGCGAGAAACGAGCGCGGCGTCGCGCCCGATCATTTCGGCGCGTCCTGGGCCTATGGCGAGCCCTGGTTCTGGAACTCCTTCGGCGAACAAGGCGTGTTCGACCTGACCCCAAGCGATGAGGGAAGTCAGTTTTTTATTGACGGCCGCCTTTCGATCGCTTCCGAAACGATCCGCCGCGCCTTGTCCGCATCTCCCCAACACTCGATTTTGACCCACTTGCCCGGTTCGAGATCCTTGCAACGGGCAAAGAAATGCTCGAACTGACGCAGCGTGATCTTCGGTAAATCCGTGCAATTTTCTATATTTTGGTAGCGATTGATAAGCCGCGCGGAGGCGCCACGACAATTTTTTGTCCAAGCCAGACTCGTCGCGCAGAGCAGGACGCCGACGGCCTTGCTCTAATGTTCCGACGTCACCGGCGTTGGCGTGCCGGAGCATCACGGCGATGGTTGGTTCAGACTTGCCAACCTCGTCCAAAGCGGCAATCTCAGCTTCGAAATCTGGTCATCGGGTTGGTCGCGGCTTAGAACACGTCGCGCTCCCGAGAAAACGAGTGCGAAAACCCGGGCTGACGAAAATAGCGTCTCCAAAACGTGCTTGATCATCCGCCCCGTAACCGTCCGCTCCGTAAGAACCCTGGAATAGATCGAATATGTGATAGCCGTGACGCAGAAGGCCGGTCCAAATCTGGTTGAGCAGCGGCGCGCCTTCATAATGCGGAATGAAGAAGAACTCCGTCACGATGACATCGATGGCCCCCCGAGACAGGAGATTTTGTGCGCCTTGAATAATTCCGAACTCGCCGCCTTGAGTATCCATCTTTAGCAAATTGATTTGGCCGAGGCCTTGGTCCGCACAAAACCGGTCGAGCGTCTGTAGGGCGACGGGAATTTGATTTACCATCACCAAATCGGATCGGAAATACCGGTGACCCGACTGGTTTCGAGGGAAGAGGGACGAGATGGTGCTGGACGTGCCTTGATGAAGAACTCCTGGCGCCGCTTGCTCTCCAAGCGCCAGCTGATGGAGGCTCACTCTCGAATCAGTGCTATATCGCCGCGCCAGGGCAGGAAATATTGCCGGGTCAGGCTCTATTCCAAAGATTCGAGCGTTCGGAAACGCGTCACGAAATTTACGGATTGTATCGCCGCAATTAGCCCCGACATCGATTACGGTGGTACAGTCGAGCTTCGCTGCGAGGCCGACCGCCGTGGTCCAAACGTCGCGAGCGGGTCGTTGCGGCCCCTGCACGCGAACATCCCGGGCAATGAAGCGCCGGGTCCCGCTCCAGACCTTTCGCGCGATATCTCTGGCCGTATCGCGATAGGCGCCCCAATGCCCCATGGGGAATGTATGGTCCTTCGCTGAGTTGCGACGATGAGGCCTTGCGCTTCCATTGGCGACGAGGATGTCTTCTAGGAGAATCCGATACTCGATCTTAGCCAGTAATTTGGCGCATGCGTGCCATTACCAAATAATACACGGCAATCAGTCGAATGCAAACGCCACCCGGGCGCGGGTTTCGGAGCCGAACCGCTCGGTCGCCTGGCGGACATTTCTCCCGCCGAGTTTTACGTAGAATTGGGTTGCCCGCTCGTTGTCGGCCAAGGCCCACACGAGAAAAGAGCAATAGCCGTGCTCGGCCAGGTCCTTGCGGGCCATCTCGAAAAGCCGCGTGCCGAACCCCAGCCCCTGAAATTCAGGCGCGATATAAAGTTCGAAAATCTCCCCGCCATAATGCAACGACGGGACGCGATTGCGTCCATAGCTTGCATAGCCGCCGATGGTTTCATCGAAATCCAGGACCAGAAGGCGCGATCCCCGCAAAATGGCCGAGTGCCACCAGCATGGCCCGCGGCGCGCGATCATCCGTTCGAGCTCGCGGCCGGGAATAAGGCCGCGATAAGCGTCGCGCCAAGCGGCATCGTGCACATCGGCGATGCCTTCGGCATCGCCTTCGCGCGCGTTCCGGATGGTGATGACTGCCTCGATCATCCACCAATGTTAAGGCCGCTTGGCCTGCCGCCGCAAGAACTCTTTCGCGATTCTTCCGCAATTGTTCGCCCATTGCGCGGAGATCGCCGCCGGTCCAGCGGTGGCGCCATCGCCGCCGCTTCGGCGTTTTACGATCACGAATCCGCGAACTCGTTAAAGCGACGCGGCGGGGCCACGGAACCCGTGGCGCTTTTTTCCCCGCGCTCGTGCGGAGTTTCCGGCTCGATCGCGCGAATCGCCCGCACATCCGGCCGCCGCGCCCTATCAACTCCCTTGATGAGAAGCGCGAACGCAATGGCGTCACAATCGAGGAGGGTCAGCCACCAAATCTGCGACGTCGCGACACCGAGAATGGCGATCGTCAAGATCGCGACGAGGCCGGCAAGCAAGGCCGGCGCCGTCTTCATCGGGAGCCGCCCGGCGACCCTGAAGGCTTGCACGACGAGAACGGTGAAACCGACGGCGCCGACAAGGCCAAAATCAAACCAAAGTACAAGCAAAAGACTTCTTGGCGTCGCTTCGGGCAAATAGCCGAGGCTCAAGCCTCGATGAACGAAGTCGAGACCGTGCCCGGTAATCAGACGCGGCCATTGCGAGACGATGAGCTCATTCCAGATCAGCATCGGCGCGGACCCGGCGCCGGGATCAAATCCCGTCATCCTTAGTACCAGAGAGTAGAGCAGCGGGAGGACAGGCGAAAAAAGGAGCAAGGGTGCGAACAGCCAGGCGAAAAACCGCGCCGTCTGGACGGGGCCGGACATGGCGACGGCGAAAGTGAACGCGCCCGCGCCCATCGCCAGAAGCGCGATCTGGGCAAATCCGGCGAGCGCCACGCAGGCCACGAGAACCGCGAGAATCGCCGCGGCGATCCAGTGCTCGCGCAGCGACAAGAAGCCAAGCGCCGGCCAGACCAGAACGATCGAGGTGATCGTCGCTCGCTCATATAGCGTTTCGTCGAACTCGAAGCCGCCAAAAAACCAGGGGGTGTCAAAATATGCCAGGGCGAGTGTCGCCGTGCTCGCCAGGGCGATACCCCCGGGCAACAGGTAAAAATCGACAGTCTTGGTCTTTTGGGGCAGATAGACGGCGGCTAACACCGCGAGAGAGGTGGCGCCGGCAAACTGTAGAAACCGTTCGCCTGCGGCCGCGGGGAACGGAGTCCAAATCACGGACACGGCGGCCCATAAGGCCACCAACAGCGCCGCGCCCCCGGCGGGCGAGACAAGCACGTCGCGGAGGCGGCGCCCCGCATGTGGAGGGGCATCCAATAGTGCACCAAGCAGAATTAAAATCGCGCCGACCGGCAACACAACATAAATCGCGCCGCGCCAAAATATCCCCGCACAAGGCAGGCCAGCGAATAAAGCAGCCAAGCCAAGCCGCATCAGGAGTTTCGCCGAGGCCTCGGCCGGCGTGTCACTGAATCGTAAGGCGACAGTCATAGCTTCCGCGTCATCAAAAGGCGGTGGCCTGGAGTTTGCTTAGTACATGAATGCTTATACGCCGTGAATGAGGCAACACTCAAGTGGGAAGGCAAAAGCAGAAGCATTGGAAACGAAACCCTTACTGTGACCAATATCAAATAATGACAATTATTCATGCTCATTTGTTCAAAGTCGTCATAAAATATAAGCAACAGAGTCATCTGGCCTCCACGGCTTACCCGCAAGACCCCGCCTCCTGTGTCTTTGGCCGCCAAGACTTTGATTGATCAATTTAGGCACCGGGTCAAACGCTTTTCACAACATGCGCGGCGTCACATGACACCGCGCGCGATGGTGCGCTCCACCTCCTCGATCGATTGCGGCGTGCCGGCATGGAACCAGAGCCCGCTGAGCCTTTGGCCAAACAGGCGTCCGGTTTTCGCCGCCTCGAAAAAGAACGGCGCCAAGGGAAAAATCTCCCGCGTCGCGCGTTCGAAGAGCGCCGGCTTGACGATACCGACGCCAGTGTGGACGAAAGGCGCGATTTCGCGCTCCGGGCGCCGCGTCAGGCGGCCATCGGGCGCCATGTTGAAGTCACCCGGCGAATCGACCCCCACGCTCGCCGTCGCCGCCGCGACGAGCAGCAAAATATCCATCTTCTCGGGATCCCAGGAGGCGGCGAGACGGACCAGATTGTTGCCTGGGCCTTCTATCCAGAAGGCATCCGTGTTGGCGAGAAAAAACGGCTCTGGCCCAAGCAACGGCAACGCCTTGGCGATCCCGCCGCCCTGATCGAGAAGCTTGTCGCGCTCGTCCGAAATCAGGATCCTGGGGGCTTTCCGGGCTGCAAGGTGCGCTTCAATGTGGCCCGCCAGATAATGCACATTGACGATCGCGGTAGCGACACCGGCGATGGCAAACCGGTCGAGCGCATGGTCGATCAGCGGCTTGCCGCCAACCGCAACCAATGGCTTTGGCACGCGATCGGTCAGCGGCCGCATCCTCACGCCCAATCCCGCGGCGAAGACCATGGCTTTGGCGGGCAAGAAAGAGGACATCGGGGTGTCGATTGCCGAGCTATCGTGCGATGACTGCATGGAACGATCGAAGGTGCTTTTCGCGAATTTTCGCTTTTGCTTGCGCATCAAAATGCGGCGCGGACTTTCGACAACCCTCGCGGGTTAGCGCGCGTGGCCAAAGGTCCGTGGCAGATGCTCCTCATACCAGAGTTTGAGCTCGGCCAAAGCCGGATGGGTCAGGTCCGTGGCCAAATATTTTTCGACCCGGGGCAGATGCGCAAGATACTGCGGTTTATGGTCGCGTTCATCGAGGCGGGCGAAAATGCCAAGGATCTTGGTCGCGCGCTGCGCGCCCAAGATTGCATAAGCGCGGGCAAACGCCGCCGCATCGAAGCCTGGATCCGCGTCGCGCCGCAACCGCGCGTAATGGGCGAGCAGTTTCAGTTCGGTGGCTTGCGGAACATCGACGCGGGCGTCCTGCAAAAGGGAGACGACATCGTATGCGGGGTGGCCCAAGACACAATCCTGGAAATCCAGGATGCCCACCTTGGCGATGCCTTCTCGCCCGGCAAGCCAGAGGAGATTTGGCGAATGGTAGTCGCGCAACGTCCACGCCGGCCGCGCGGCGAGGATATCCTGAATTACTTGGCGCCAAAGATTAACGAAGGTCGCCTTGGCACCCGAGGCGAGTTGAACGCAAGCGATACAGGGCGCGTACCAGTCGAGCAGTAGTTCGGTCTCGATGGAAATTGCGTCGACGTCATAGATTGGAATCCGGTAGGTCTCGTTGCCATCGAGGGGCAAAGTGTCGGGAAGGCTGGCGCCGTGCAAATAAGCGAGCACGGTCAGCGCAACGGCGTAACGTTCCTCGATGATGCCAGTTCCGCCGACAATCGGCTCGCAGCCGAGATCCTCGACGATGGCAAGACCGGCGGCGAGATCGAAGGCGATGATTTCGGGCGCCGAGAGGCCTCGTGCGCGCAGCCCATGGCCGACCGCAATAAACGGCTTTATGTCCCCAGCGAGTTTGGCGATCGCGCTATAGGTTTTGCCGTAGCGAAGCGGTGGCCCGTCCGGGCGAGGCGGCGAATTCATCAAAATGGCGCTCCCCCCATCGGGTTTCATCAAGTGCTCATAGCTTCGCGTTGACGCATCGCCCTGCATGAAATCACGCCGGGCTCCGCTCCAGCCACTGCGCTCGAGAAGCTCGTGGACCGCCTTCGCGCGCGCGAGCCGCGCCGCGAACGGTCCAATCCCGGTTAGGGTCACGGCGCGGTAGCCAGGGCCGCGGTCCTTGTCGAGCCCGAATTCGATGTCGAACCTGCCGGCATCGAGAAAGGCGCCCGCATGCTCTGGCCATTCGACAAGGGCGAGCGCGCCGTCGCAAGCCTCCTCGAACCCCAATTCCAAGAGCTCCCGTGGCTTCTCAATTCGGTAAAAATCGGCGTGAACAATGGGGTAGTTCAAGCCCTTGTAAACTTGCATCAAGGTGAAGGCCGGGCTTGGCACCTCGAGCTCTTGCTCGCCCGTTAGGACACGAATGAGGGCGCGCGCGAACGCCGTCTTTCCGGCGCCAACGCCGCCCGACAATGTCACGAGATCGCCAGGACCGATGAGCAGGGCGACCTCGGCGGCCAACCCGGCGATCGCGCCCTCGTCTTCGAGCGCGCGCGGCCAGATCGTACCGGAAGCGGGGATCGTGCTTGCGGCCATTGCGTTCACGCTCCTTGCGCAGCGCTGCTGACGGGGAGCTGCGCACTTTGCAACGGAAAGATGCACGTCGCCCGCGTCCCTTTTCCCGGCGCCGAATCGATTTCGACGCGGCCGCCGTGCAGTTCGACGAAGGACCGCACAATGGAAAGGCCAAGCCCTGCGCCGCGATGCCGCGTGCCGGCTGTATGGGTTTTAAACCGGTCGAAAACATGTTCGAGGATTTCGGGCGAAACTCCACTACCCTCGTCGGTAACCCTGAACAGGATTTCGCCGTCCTGCCGCATCGCCGCGAGATCGATGGATTGACCGGGCGAGGAGAAGCCGATCGCGTTCGAGAGAAGGTTGAAGAGAATCTGCCGGATACGTTTGCCGTCGGCGGCAAATGACCCAATACCCTCGGTCGCCGCGACTCGAAGGGTGAGCGAGGATTTTTCGAGCCGGTCCTGGATGCCTTCCGCCGCCTCCCGGATGGTTTGCGCGATGTCCACCTCATCGAGCGACAGCTCCATCGCATCCGCGTCGATCGAAGCGAGATCGAGAATATCGTCGATGATGGCGAGGAGCGCCGATGAGGATTTCATCACATAGCCCGCATACTCGCGCTGTTTGCCGTTGAGCGGGCCGATCGCGGGATCGTCGAGAAGCTGAATGAAGCCGATGATATTGGTCAAGGGCGAACGCAGCTCGTAGGAAACATGGTGGACGAACTCATTGCGCAGCTTTTCAACGCCGATCAGCGCCTGATTGCGTTCGGTCAACGCGCGTTCGACGTTCACGCTGGCGGTCATGTCGATGAAGGTCAGCAGCGTCGCGCCATCGGGCAACGGCGCGCCGGCGCAATCGAGCACGGACCCGTCGCGGCGCGCGAGACGGCGTTCGAGCCCAACGCGTTGATCCGGCAATCCAGCGACAGCGGCGCGCAGGTCGCGCCAAATTTCTACGTCGGCGAACAGCGGAGCGCAGAGCAGGGCCACGCGGTCGATATGCGGCCGGTCGTCGAGTTCGCCCCGGCCGAGCGCCCACATGTTGGCGAAGGCCGGGTTGAACAATTTGAGGCGGCCATCGCTGCCAAACACGGCCACGCCCTCCTTCAAGGTATCGAGTGTTTCGCTCTGCACGCGGATCGAGGCGTTGAACTGCGATACGAGACGGTAGCGTTCGGTGACATCGTCGAAAAGATAGGTGACGCCGCCTTGCGGATTGGGGCTGATAACGGCGCGCAACGTCCGCCCATCCGGCGGAAACCAAATCTGTTCGTCGGTATCGAGCGATTGATATGCGGCGAGCAGGTCTGCCTTCCAAGCCCGGAAATCGGCTTGCTCCGGCAACAGCCGCGCCCTTCGGAGACGGTCAAGAATCTCGGAATCGGTAGGTTTCTGGTCGAGCCAACCCTGATCGAGCGCCCAAAGTTGGCGATAGGCTACATTGTGGAAAACGAGCTGCTTGGCGCCGTCGAAAATGGCAACCGCCGTCGAAAGCTGGTCGAGCGTGCGCGCATGCGCCTGCGTTTGCCGGTCGAGCGCGGCACGCATGGATTCGATTTCCGACACGTCCGCAGCCATTCCGGCCGAACCGGAGCCCGCCGGCGCGTCGACGATTTCAAGCATGCGGCGCTCGCCGCCAACGACCGCCGAAGCGCGCCCGTGCCAGACAACTCCTGTCCCACGCGACGCAGCGCTCGCCTCGCGCGCGGGATGTTCGATAAGTTCGATGCCGCGCAAGACCGCGGCCTCGCGATCCGTGGCTTCGACCGCGCGGGCATAGGCGGTATTGACCCAATTCAATTTGCCGGCGCCGTCGCGTACCCACGCCGGGTATGGAACAGCATCGAGCAGTGCCCGCAAGGCATGGAGTTGCTCGACCGTGGCCGCCTGCAACTTTTGGAGGCGGACGACATCGAGACGATCGCCGGAGACATCCCTGATCCGCAGCACGGCGAGGCCGCCAACCGGGCGCCCCTCGATTTCGAGATGCTTCCCGTCCAAGCTCGCGACGGTGGCGCGGAACGATTCGCCCCGTGCGCGCAACCGCGCGACGGAGTCGGCGACAGTTTGCGCCGTCGCTGGCGGCAGCCAGGACCCGAAAGCAAGCACGCGGCGGGGATTCGACCAGTCCCCGGCAAGCCGAAGATTCCCTTCGATATCGGGAACGTCGCCCGGCCCTCCCCAGGCAACGATGGTCTGGTTTTCGGCGCCAAAAAAAAGCTCTGCGCGGTCAAGCTTCGCGCGCACCGCCGAAAGCTCAAGATGATGGGTTGCCTCGTGTTCCAGCCAACGCCGCCGCTGGGACAGATAGAGCAGCGCGACAAGCACCGGAAAGGCGATGAGACCGGCGATCAGCACCAATCCCGCCGCGCCGGCATGGCCGCGCAAACTCGCGGCAACTTCCATTTGAGCGGCGGCTTCGCCCAGCACCGGCGAGGCCGCGAGCAGAAGAATGCACGTCCCGGCGCAAAGCCTGGAATACCACGCAAATTTCATCTTCCACTTGCGCCAGCAGCCCTCCATCCCTCCCTCCTAGCCCGACCAAACCGGGCCCGTTACCGGGCGAATCAGCCAACTTTATGCAAATCTTGCCATTATTGCGAAACCGGTCAGGATTAGGGCTGCCTTGCGCGTCGCGCGAGTGGCTCCGTCCACGGCGATCCGCCTCATCGTGGGCAAATTTTCTTGTGCGAAGCAGGTTTTTCGGACGTTCCGCCGCGGCGCGCCGTTCATCCGGCGGCCGAAGGGCTCGTTTTGTTCGCATTGCCAGACATCGCGCGGCGCACTTCGATCGTGACATGCGAGAGCGTCCGGAAACGGCCGAGCCGCGACCGGTAAAATTCCGCATCGCGGGGCTTTGCCGTCATGACCGAGACGATCACGCCGAGATGGCCGGGACCGAGCCGCCACACATGCAGATCCGCCAAACGGTCGCCGTCGCTCTCGATGACGTGGCGCAGCTCTTCGGCCATTGCTTTATCGGGGTTCATGTCCAGGAGCACGCCGCCGGTGTCGCGGATCAGGCCATAGGCCCAATTGGCGATGACCAAGGCCCCAACGATGCCCATGACCGGGTCCATCCAGACCCAGCCAAAAAAACGCCCGAGGAGCAGCCCGCATATCGCGAGCACGGAGACCGCAGCATCCGCTGCCACATGCACGAAAGCCGCGCGCATGTTGTTGTCGCGTCCAGCCGCGGAGACGGCCAGAGCGCCGCCATGTCCGTGCTCAACGAATTCGAGTTCGTAAACTTCCGCGTGATCAAGGCCCGCGAGCCGCAAGCGGGCCTTGAACGCATGCGGCTCGGGAATTTCCTCGATCGATTCGAAATAAGCCCCGCGATTGGCGAAGCGAAAATTCTGCCGCGCGCCGCCGGAGCGTTCGGTTTCGATCGACGCGGTTCTCCCGCCAAGCACTGACCCAGGTGCGAGATAGTCTTCGCGGCGCAGCCGGAAATGCGGCGGCACGCCGTCCTCGAACACCTCTAGCAAGAGAATTCCTCGCCCGGTGTCGATGCGGCGAGGCTCGTCATGCGCGTGCACGTGGTGCCCCCCGCGATGCCCGACTCCGTGGCCATGCGCATGGCGACGATGATCGCCACCTCCCGCACTTAGGAGCCAGGCGGTGGCAATGTTCACGATAAGACCACCGGCCGCGATCAAAATCGCCTCGTCGAAATGGATCGGCACCGGCGAAAAAAGACGCACTGTCGCCTCATAGCCGATCATCAAGGCGATGATCGCAAGGACGACGGCGCTCGTAAAACCAGCGAGATCGCCGAGCTTTCCCGTGCCGAATACGAAGCGGGGATCATTGGCATGCCGCCGCGCATAGGAATAAGCCACGGCCGCGATCAACAGCGCCAAGGCGTGGGTTGCCATATGAAAGCCATCGGCGACCACGGCGAGCGAGCCAAATAGGGTGCCGCCCGCGATTTCCGCGACCATCATGAATCCGGCGAGCGAAATCGCCGCCCAAGTCCTGCGCTCGTTCGCCGCATGGCCGGCACCAAGAAAAATATGGCTGTGTTCGCCTAAAGGCATGGCGTTCTGGTCGTTCATTCTCCCTCCTGTATGCCCCGGCTCATCGGAAATAGCTGTGAACGACCTCGATCAGTTGCGCCGCCGCCTCGGCGTCGAGCGCCTCCGGATTCTTCGCCGGATCGACCAAATGGGTGCGGATGTGATCCTCGACCACCTCCACCAGCAGGCTGTTGATCGCTCCCCGGCATCCAGCGATCTGATGCATGATCTGCGCGCAACCAGCTTCGCCGTCGAGCGCGCGCTCAATGGCTTCGACCTGCCCGCGAATGCGGCGCACCCGGTTCAGGAGCTTCTGCTTGTCGCGAATGACGTGGCCCATGCCCGGCTTTCTTCCGCGAGATCGACGTTGGCATAGGTGGGTACCCTATATGCCGGGCGCAAGGAGGTCAACGAGAGGGAAATGTCTCAGTTTGAATTGCGGCTAATAACCCTTTCGGCCCTTCGCTGAAGTTGCTCGGAA
>DATARJ010000046.1:0-2703 GCA_036264205.1 Methylocella sp. | reverse complement strand
GAACAGCGCCCCTGAGCGTCGTCCCTCCAGCTGCATATATCTCCACGACGGCGCGTCAAACGTGGCTCGCGCAAGTTTTTCTGCCGTGCTAATGACGGCGAAAGCGAGGTTAAGGCCAACCTCCGCCGCAACGGCGAAAATGGCCTGGAAGGCGGGTCATGATTTCCATCAAGGGAACGGCGAAGGTCGTCACGCTTGCCCGCACCGATCCGGTGTTCGCGCGGGTGCGCGCCGAGGCGGAGGACGCTGTTCGCAACGAGCCGGACATCGCGGGTTTTATCTTTTCGGCGATCCTCAACCAGGACTCGCTTGAGGCGGCGATCGTCCACCGGCTAGGCGCCCGGCTCGCACACCAGGCCTTTCCGGGCGATCTCATCGAGCAGGCCTATTTCGACGCCATCGCCAGCGATCCTTCGATCCCTGAGGCCTTCCGCGCCGACATTGCCGCCGTGGTCGACCGCGATCCGGCCTGCACGCGGCTGATCGAGCCGGTGCTCTATTTCAAGGGGTTTCATGCGATCGAGACGCATCGGCTGGCGCACGCGCTTTGGACTGCCGGCCGGCAAGATTTCGCGCTCTATCTCCAGAGCCGCTCGTCCGAGGTATTCCAGACCGATATTCATCCCGCGGCACGGATCGGTAAAGGTATTTTCCTCGATCACGCGACCGGTCTAGTCGTTGGCGCGACCGCGGTGATTGGGGATAATGTTTCGATGCTGCAGGATGTGACCTTGGGCGGCACCGGCAAGGAGCGCGGCAACCGCCACCCGAAGATCAAGCCGGGCGTGCTGATTGGCGCCGGAGCCAAAATTCTCGGCAATATCGAGATTGGCCGTTGCTCGCGCATTGCCGCTGGTTCGGTTGTGTTGCATCCGGTGCCGGACAAGAAGACGGTGGCGGGAGTGCCAGCGAGAATTGTCGGCGACGCGGGATGCGCCGAACCTTCGCGCGTCATGGATCAGATGCTTGCTCTCACGCCGGTCGACGAATAATTTGATTGGAAATTGGCCAAGGTTGGCGCCCGCGGACTTTTCTGGCAGAGGTTCGGCCCGACTGGCCGGTGAGCGGCTCGCGGTCCGGTGCGAGCGAGGTGCCTTGGGAGCGCGTCGTGGATAAAGCGGAATTGCGGAAATTGCAGGAATTCCTGCGCAAATCCCTCGACAATCAGAGAATCAAGGTTATTCCCGGCAAACGGAATCCGGACGATGCCGACGTGCAGCTTGGCGAGCGCCGGATCGGCGCGATCACGGTCGATGACGAGGACGGCGACAGGTCCTTCTCCTTCGAGATGAAGATTCCCGTCGAGCGGCCGGTGTTGCAGGATTATTTGCGGCGGCTTTTCGAGACCACCAAATTGACGGTCGTGCCGCGCGGTAAAAAAGGCGATTCGGTCGACTTGAACAATGGCCGCGATTTTCTAGGCGTGATCTCGTCGGACGATCTCAAGGCGAAAAGTTTTACATTGCAGATGGCGATACTCGATTTCGATCTCGACGAATTATGAAAAGTTGGCCGATAGGGATCAAATACGAGGCTGCATATTGAGTCGTGAAAATAGCCTTTTGATGCGCGCATTTGGCCGTCCCCAAGGTATCCTGGGAAGATTGGGTGGTCCTATTATGGCGCGCACGAATCGAACGTGCGCCGCTTGGGTCATCGATCTGCTCGACATTCGGCCCAACGATAAGGTGCTCGAGGTTGGATTTGGCCCCGGAGTAGGCATTCAGCTGCTAACCAGTTCGACTTCGGCGGGATATGTCGCAGGCGTGGATCCTTCAAAGGAAATGGTCGCGCAAGCCACAACCCGGAACAAGAATGCAATCCAACGCGGCCACGTGGACCTGCGGCACGGCTCCGTGGCGAGCTTGCCATTCGTAGACAATACATTCGACAAGGCCCTGGCGATTAATTCCATGCAAGTCTGGCCGGACGCCGTGGCGGGATTACGGGAAATGCGGCGGGTCATCAAACCTGGGGGCGAAGTCGCGCTTGGCTTCACGCCCAATTCTGGGCAGCCGAACACCGGATTGGCTGAAACGCTGACGGCGGCGGGCTTCGCCAAGGCGCACGTGGTGGAGAGGGATGAGAACTTCTGTGCGCTGGCGATTAAATCATGACCGGCAGTTTCCGTGAATCGAAAGATCGCGTTTGTCCAAGACGACCGTGGGAGTTTAAAGAAAATGCCGGTTTACGCGCTCAATCGCGTTTCGCCCATTCTCCCAAGTAATGGCCGGGTCTGGATCGCGCCCGACGCGCAAGAAGGTAAGGAGTTTCCCGACGATTATCGGGTGCCCGGCCCGCCTTGTGCGTACCCTCGATGAAGCGTCGGCCCGGGACCTGCGCGACAGCGCCGCGCAGTATGGCGCCAACGGGCGGCGCTTCGCCAAAGGCCTGGTGGCCATCGGCTGAGCGGCTAAAATCTCGCCCCAGTCTCCCGCATCTCACTTTCTTTCGCCTTCCGGATCATGACCGAAATCTGGTTTTATCACCTGCAGCGTCAACCCCTCGAGCGGGTTTTGCCAAGCCTCATCGAGAAATCGCTTGAGAAAGGCTGGCGCGTCGCCGTTCAGGCAAGGAGCGAAGAGCGGCTCGATGCGCTCGATTCCTGGCTCTGGACCTATTCCGACACGAGTTTTTTGGCGCATGGCCGCTCGCGCGACGGCGACCCCGAGCTTCAGCCAATTTATCTTACCGTCGGCCCCG
>DATARJ010000040.1:0-4368 GCA_036264205.1 Methylocella sp. | reverse complement strand
TGCTCGCGCGTGTGCAAATCCAGCATGAACTGCATCAGCGCGCGCTCGCGCAGCTCGAGCGCGCGCTGATGCAGTTCATGCTGGATTTGCACACGCGCGAGCATGGCTACGAAGAGATCGCGCCGCCGCTCCTCGTGCGCGACGAGGCGATGTTCGGCACGGCGCAATTGCCGAAGTTTCGGGAGGATCAGTTCGCGGCCGGATCAATGGAGGTGCTCGAATGGGGCGACACTTGGCTAGATATTAGCTTATACGAGACATTCAAAGAACTTAGGGAAGGCCAATCCGGGGAAAATCCGGACCTCGCAAAGGTAGAAGAAACTCTGAAACTTAAGGTTCGAGAGTCTCGGTCTACAAGGCGAAGTAACTTCTGGCTCATCCCCACCGCCGAAGTCCCCCTCACCAATCTCGTGCGCGAAAAAATCCTCGACGAAAAAGAGCTGCCCCTGCGCGTCACCGCCTGCACGCCCTGTTTTCGCGCCGAGGCGGGCGCGGCGGGGAAGGACACACGCGGAATGATCCGCCAGCATCAATTCACCAAGGTCGAACTCGTCTCGATCACCACGCCCAAAACTTCGCTTGCCGAGCATGACCGCATGCTCTTGTGCGCCGAAGAAGCTTTAAAGCGGCTAAAACTTCCCTATCGCGTTGTCACTCTTTGCACCGGCGACATGGGCTTTGCCGCGCAAAAAACCTATGACATCGAGGTTTGGCTGCCGGGGCAGAATCGCTATCGCGAAATCTCCTCCGTTTCCGTCTGCGGCGATTTTCAGGCGCGCAGAATGAACGCGCGCTACCGTGCCCAAGATGGCAAGCCACACTTTGTCCATACGCTCAACGGCTCGGGCGTCGCGGTCGGCCGCGCGCTTGTCGCGGTTCTCGAAAATTATCAAAACGCCGACGGTTCCGTCACCGTGCCGGAGGTATTGCGAGCCTATATGGGCGGCATCGAAACAATCATGAAAGCTTGAGGCCGCGCGGATGCGCATTCTGATTACCAACGACGACGGCATTTACGCGCCGGGCCTCGCCCTCATGGAGCGCATCGCCAAGACATTCTCGGACGATATTCTTGTGGTCGCGCCCGAATATGACCAGTCCGGCGTCGCCCATTCGCTGACGCTCAACGATCCCCTGCGGCTGCGCAAAATCTCGGAGCGGCATTTCGCGGTAAAGGGCACGCCCACCGATTGCGTCATCCTGGGCGTGTGCAGGTTGCTCGAAGGCGCGAGGCCCGATCTCGTCCTTTCCGGCGTAAATAACGGCCAGAACGTCGCCGAAGACGTGACCTATTCGGGTACGGTCGCGGGCGCGTTGGAAGCGGCGAGCCTCGGCCTGCCCGCGATTGCTCTTTCCCAGGCGTATGGCCCGATCGGACGCGACGAAAGCTTTTGGGACTGTGCCGAAACTCATGCGCCGGACCTTATCGGCAAAATCCTTGCAGAGGGCATTCCGCAAAACATCGTAATCAATGTGAACTTTCCGGCTTGTCCGCCGGAGGCGGTCAAAGGCATCGCGGTCAGTGTCCAGGGCCGCCGCGACGCGCAAACGGCAATGATCGACGAAAGGGCGGACGGGCGCGGAAATCCCTATTATTGGATCTCGTTCACGCGCGGCAATTCGACCCCGGAACATGGCACCGACCTCGCAGCCTTGGCGCAGAACAACATCTCGGTGACACCGCTCAAACTCGATCTGACAGATGAACCGGCGCTCACGCGCTTTGCGCTTGTGTTGCGCTGATCGAGGCCGATCTCGCAATGTCCCTCGAAGATCCGCCGCCCGACCTGGAAGAGCAAACGATCGAGGCGCAAAACAAGGCGGCGTTTCTCATGGATCTGCGCGCGCGCGGGATCCAGGATCTCGCACTTCTGCGGGCGCTGGAAAATGTGCCGCGCGAGATATTCGTGCCGCACCGTTTTGCCGATCTGGCGCGCCGGGCGATCGCGCTGCCGTTGCGTTGCGGCCAGACCCTTCCGGAACCCTGGCTCACCGCTAAGATGATCGAGGCGCTGACGCCACTGCCTTGTCATCGCGTGCTCGAAGTCGGAACCGGATCGGGCTATGCGACCGCGTTGCTGGCCCGGCTGGCGCGGGAAGTGCTCTCCATCGAACGATTTAAGAGCCTCGCGATCGAGGCCGAGGCGCGGCTCGCGCGGCTCGCCATCACCAACGCCGGGGTCGTGTTTGGCGATGGCCTGGCGATCTTGCCGAAGATAGGTCCCTTCGACCGGGTGATCGTCCAGGGTTTGCTTGCCGAGGTTCCTGAAAATCTGATCGCGGCGCTTGGCGAGGATGGACTGCTTGTCGCGGCGCGGCCCGATTTCAAGGCGATGACGCGCCAGCACGTCGCACGGATCGCGCGCAACGGCGCCGGAGGCATCGACGAGACCCCGGTTTGCCCGTCCCGGCTGCAGGCGCTTTTGCCGGGCGAAGCATTGGCGCTTTGAAGGGACCAGGACTCATTGCGAGGAAATATAATTTTGTCCGTTTTTTCGTGAATATTCGTTCATCCTTAAACCGTCCCTTAACTTAATCCGCACGTAATGGATGGGAAAGACACTGCGCCGGTGGGGTTGCGTCATGAGTGGTTGTGTTTGTGTTTCTCGCGCACGGTTCGCGTTTCGTCTCGCCTTGACCGGAGCCGCGGCGGGCTTGCTTGCCGGTTGCTCAAATTCCGAGCGTCTGAGCGATCCTTGGTCCAATCCTTTCCAAACTTCGGCGAACGTAGCCAGCGAGGCGCCGGCGATTCCGGCGCCGGTTTCTTCGGTGCAGTCGCGACCGCTTGGCACTCCAATGGCCAGCGCCGCGCCGCGGCGAGGTTCGCAAGGCGCCGTGGGCTGGTCCGCGCAAGGCGGATCACCGATTGTCGTCGCTCAGGGCGAGAACGCCCAAATTCTCGCAACCCGTTATGGCATACCCGTCGATGCGCTCGTTCGTACAAACGGGTTTGCCTCGGCGTCGCAGGTCCGGCCCGGAACCCACATTGTCATCCCGGTGTATAACGCGGCTTCGGCCGCTTCGAGCGGAGCGCGCGTGGCCGCTAATTCCGAGCCGAAAAAACCGGCGACTCCGGCGAAGGTGGCGGGCGCGCCCCCTCGCACCTTAGCCAGCCAGGCGGAAAGCTTGAAAGCCGGCAAGCTGCGCGCGCCCGCGACCAAGGCCGCCGCCGCCCGAACGCCAACCGCCTCCGCCACAAAGCAGGAAACGGCGCAGGCCAAGATGCCTAGCGAAACCAAGACCTCAGGGCGCGACCTAGCGCCGGCCACCGAGCCGAAAAAAACCGCCATGACTTCCGAAACGGCCAACCCGGAATTCCGCTGGCCCGCGCGGGGACGCATCATCCAAGGGTTCAAACCGGGCGGTAACGAGGGGATCAATATAGCGGTTCCGGAAGGAACCTCCGTGAAAGCGGCCGAGAGCGGCGTCGTCGCCTACGCCGGGAACGAGTTGAAGGGTTACGGCAATTTGATTTTGATCCGGCATCCCAATGGCTTTGTTTCCGCCTATGCGAACAATGGCGATATCGAAGTCAAGCGCGGCGAGACGGTCAAGCGCGGCCAGACGATTGCGAAATCCGGGCAGAGCGGCAACGTCGCGTCGCCGCAACTTCATTTCGAATTGCGCAAGGGCACAAAGCCGGTTGATCCGACGCAATATCTCGCCGGGGCTTAGTCATCTCGGGCCACTGCGGTATTTGAATTTGGCCGGGACCCTTGCTCGCAAAGCCCATCCTCAAACGCGGGCCGCGAAGGCAAGATAATAGGCGATTTCGCTAACTTGCTGCGCGGCGCCGGCGACATCGCCCGTCTGGCCGCCGATTTGCTTTCGCGCAAGCAGCACAATGGCATAGGCCGCGCCTGTCGCCGCGGCAATGCCCGCGAGGGCGCGAATTGGGCGCGCGCCCGCCACAACCGGAGCGAGGGCACAAACAACGGCGAGGCAGGCAGTGACGGCGAGCGCCCCTCGCTCCGGCATGCCCGCGGCAAAACCGGCTCCGATTTCCCGCGCAGGCGGAAGGAGGGCCAAGGGCATGAGCGCCGCTGTGCGCGACAAAGCCGCCGCTCCGATCAGCACCGCGCAGGCGAGCCCTAGGCCTTCGTGCGCGATAAGCGCAAGGCTCGCCGCCCGCAAATAGAGGCTAAGCACGAGTGCCACGGCGCCAAACGTGCCTATCCGGCTATCTTGCATGATTTCGAGCTTGCGCTCGCGGGTCGCGCCGCCAAAGAAACCGTCGGCGCAATCGGCTAGGCCGTCTTCGTGCATTGCCCCGCCGAGAAACACCAGAGAGCAAATCGCGAGCGGCGCTGCGAGAGACGGGGGGAATCCGAAATGGGTGGCCGCCGCCATCGCGATCGCGGCTAACGC
>DATARJ010000038.1:0-4232 GCA_036264205.1 Methylocella sp. | reverse complement strand
GCTAAAGGCATTATACTTTACGCCGAGGCAAAGGCAGACTTTGACGGGCTGATCACCGAGCTTGAATACGAGCTGGAACAAGGGCAGCCGCCAAACAAGTCCGAAAAATTCGAGTCTGCGCTGAAGGCCGCCGTTGCCAAGCGCGTGGCCTTCACCTCCTTCGTGACCGATACGCTTGTTCCTCGAAGCGATGCCGCGCAGAAAGGCATGGTGGGCGACTTCATCAAAGGAAGCGGCGATTTGATCAAGGCGCTGACCGACTCAGGCCTTGCGATCTGGCACGAGTTTCAATCGGGCGGCGATGCGAGGCGGAAGGAAATCCGGCAAGAGCTTGAGTCCTTGCGATGGCCGCAGTTCAGCGTGCCCGGTGGCAAACGAGGCTAAGGCGCTGTTCGCGGGACAGCTGCGCGCTTTCCTAACAACGCAATGATAATGAGGAAACGGCCAGAAACCTTAACCAGCCGTTAACCATGCGTCGCGTAAATCGACGAAAGCGATTTTGAGGCGCACGCGTGACAGAAGTTGCCCGCCCCCGGCATTCCATAAGGTTTCATGGGCGCTCCTACCACGCCATGGTTCTGGCGCCAGAACCGCCCCTGGCTGATTGGCTTGCCGAGCTAGACACCTGGCTCGAACGTTCGCCGGGGTTTTTCTTCGGGCGTCCCGTCGTGCTCGACGTCGCGGTTCTTCAGCCTGGCAAGGAGGGGCTCACGGAGCTTTTGCAAAACCTCGCCGGGCGCAACATCAAGGTGATGGGCATCGAAGGCGCCGAACCGTCCTGGCTCGACTTCGCGATGCCGCCGCTGCTTTTGAGCGGGCGGCAGGCCAGTGTCATCCCCGGCGACAATCCTCCCACCGCCGCGGAGGCGCCTGCTCCCGCTCCTTTTTCCGACCCTGCTCCGGACGCGGCGGCGCCTCATTCCAACGCCCCTTCTCCCGCGGCGGCCGCGACGCCGCAGCAACCGAATTCCCTGCTGATGGACAGTTCGATCCGCTCCGGCCAGTGCATCGTGCACCCCGAGGGCGATGTGATTGTCGTCGGATCCGTGGCCTCGGGCGCCGAGGTGATCGCCGGCGGTTCGATCCATATTTATGGGACGTTGCGGGGCCGGGCGATCGCTGGTTCACGCGACGCCCGCGCGCGGATTTTTTGCCGCAAGCTCGAAGCCGAGCTCCTTTCGATCGACGGCCTTTACATGGTGGCCGACGATATGCCCGCGCACCTGCGCGGCCAGCCAATTCAGGTCTGGCTCGACGGTGATTCGATGATGATGACTCAGGACTGAGACAAATTGGGAGACAGCAACATGGCCAAGGTTTTGGTCGTAACATCGGGCAAGGGCGGCGTCGGCAAGACGACCTCCACCGCGGCGTTGGGCGCGGCGCTAGCGACAGCGGGCAAGAATGTCGTGCTCGTCGATTTCGACGTCGGGCTGCGCAACCTCGATCTCGTCATGGGGGCCGAACGCCGCGTGGTCTACGATTTGATCAATGTCGTTCAAGGCGACGCCAAGCTTGCGCAAGCTCTCATCCGCGACAAGCGGGTGCCGACGCTGTCGCTACTTCCCGCCTCGCAGACGCGCGACAAGGACGCCTTGACGGACGAGGGCGTTTCGCGCGTCATCACCGAGTTGAAGGAGAAATTCGATTGGGTGATCTGCGATAGCCCCGCCGGCATCGAACGCGGCGCCACGCTTGCCATGCGCCATGCCGATGTCGCGATCGTCGTGACCAACCCCGAAGTATCCTCGGTTCGCGACTCGGATCGTATGATCGGTCTCCTCGATTCCAAGACCGAAAAGGCGGAAAAGGGCGAGCGCGTCCAAAAGCACCTCCTGATCACCCGTTTCGACGCCTCCCGCGCGGGGCGCGGCGAAATGCTGAATATCGAGGATGTGCTTGAGATCCTTTCCATCCCGCTGCTCGGAATCATACCGGAAAGCTTTGAGGTTCTGCGCGCGTCCAATCTCGGCTCGCCGGTCACCCTCAACAATCCCGTGAGCGCACCGGCCCGCGCTTATTTCGACGCGGCGAAGCGGCTGAACGGCGAAGCCCTGGATATGACAATTCCAAGCGACAGGAAGGGCCTGTTTGGCAAGCTGTTCGGACGGAGGGCGGCATGAAGCTCCTCGATTTTTTCAAGCGGACGCGCACCGCGCCGGTCGCCAGGGAACGGTTGCAAATCCTGCTCGCGCATGAGCGCGCCGTCTCCGGCAAGTCCGATCTGATCGCTATTCTTCAGGAAGAAATCATGGCGGTGATCGCCAAGCACTTTCCGGTCGACTCGGAAGGGATCAAGGTCAAGATGGAGCGCGGCGAGGTGGTCTCGACACTCGAGGTCGAGGTCGAAATTCCAACCCCCATGTGCCCAAGCTTCCCATTGCCCGCCGAGCCGGCTCCGGCGGAGCCCGCCTGCGCGGCGGAAACCACGGAACCCGTGGAAGCGGAAAGCTGATGCGGGTGCATATGTCGAGGATCCGTTCATTCCCTCCGGCAATCGCAGCCTGGCAATCGCGGAAGACCAAAGGACGGCAGTTCAATTTCCGCCGCGATTCTGTGCCCGTCCAAAACCGGGTGCGGCTCGGGATAGCCCGGGACAGATGAAATTTTTGTGGGAACCCACCCCGCGCAGAGGAGTGGTCCTCGCGGCCCCACGTTAAACCGGCACGTGTTTCCCTGACGAGGCAATGTATTTCCGCCAGCCTTCCGCGCGAAGCCGGCAGGCGGGGCACGAACCGCAGCCATGGCCCCAATCGTGCCTGATCGCGCGCTCGCCGAGGTAGCAGCTATGCGTCGACTCCACGATTAGCGCGACGAGCGCGGTTCCGCCGAGCGTTTCGGCGAGGCGCCAGGTCGCGGCCTTGTCCAGCCACATTAAAGGCGTTTCAAGAACAAAACGAGTGTCCATGCCGAGATTCACGGCGAGTTGCATGGCTTTCACGGTATCGTCGCGGCAATCCGGGTAGCCCGAAAAATCCGTTTCGCACATGCCGCCGACAATATGCTTGAAACCGCGCCGATAGGCGAGCGCCGCAGCGAGGCTCAGGAACACAAGGTTGCGGCCGGGGACGAATGTATTGGGCAGGCCGCGCGCGTCGGTGGCGATCTCGACATCGTGGGTCATTGCCGTCGTGGAGATTTGCGCCAAAGCCTCGATGCCGATCATGTGGTCCTCGCCGAGGCGATCGCGCCACGCGGGGAAATTTTGGCGAAGCGATTCGCGAATCGTGGCGCGCTGGTCGAGCTCGACGCGATGTCTCTGGCCGTAATCGAATCCGATCGTCTCGACTTGCGCATATCGATCGAGTGCCAAGGCAAGACATGTCGTCGAATCTTGGCCGCCGGAAAACAGGACAAGCGCCCCCGCCGCCCCCGTCATCGCGCGGCGCCCCCGCGCATTGCAGGATAGATAGGTTTCATGGCGTGGTAGGCATAGAGATTCACGAAATTGGTCATCGAACTTTTGCTTACGAAAATCAAGAGGCCACGTTGATGCCGCCGCGGGATCCCCCGATGTAGGAACAAGGCGCGCGCCGATTCTATGGGGCCGCATCCGGGAGGTAAAGCGGCGCGATTGCCGATATCGAAATGAGGTTTTCTTCTCCGCTTGAAGAGGCTCCGGGGGCGGAAATGACTGACCAGCTGTCGGGGAGCGAAGCCGCCAAGGCGATAGGCCATCCGCTCGAAGCGATCATCGGATGGCCGGCTGGACTCCTGCCGGATGGGCCCGCACGGACATTGCCTTTATGTTGTCGTTGGCCTTTGCGCCGCGGTTACGCCTTACGTCTATAAATATTATCTCGGTGTTCTGGCGCAGGGGGCAAAGCCCAAAGCTCGATCGAGTGGCGGGATTATGACAGGCTGCGTGCGGGCCTCGCCGGGGGCAATCTCGCGGCGGGGCTCTACGCGAAATGCCTGACCAAATTCCTCGATGGCGTCGACCGCTTTTTCGGCGATGCCGGCATGGGGGACCGGCCATGGCTTTTCTTTACATAATTGTGCAGCTTTTGTCTATCGTAACGCATTGATTCTATTGATCGGTGCGTTTACTCCATGATACCGCAAATATCTATCCGGCGTCACCCGATGAGGCTATTCCCCGCGATCGGGGAACGCCGGCCGCGCCACCGGCAACTGATCAGGAGCGGTTTCGTAGATCACGGGAAAGCCAGCGAGCCGACGATCGACGTCTGGTATCGGCGTACGAGTTTCCCGGCGCACTCTGACCATCG
>DATARJ010000032.1:0-9429 GCA_036264205.1 Methylocella sp. | reverse complement strand
CGCTGGAACCCGAAAATGGCGCCGTTCATTTTCGGGACGCGCAACAACATCCATATCATCGATCTTGCCCAGACGGTGCCGTTGCTGCATCAGGCCTTGAAGGCGATCTCCGATACGGTCGCGAGGGGAGGGCGCGTGCTTTTCGTCGGCACCAAGAGGCAAGCCCAGGACGCAATTGCCGACGCCGCAAAAAAATCGGCGCAATATTACATCAATTCGCGCTGGCTTGGCGGCATGTTGACGAATTGGAAGACGATTTCAGCCTCGATCCAGCGTCTGCGCAAGGTGGACGACTTGCTTGGTGGCGGCGGCGCCGGACTGACCAAGAAAGAGCGCCTAATGATCTCGCGCGAACGCGACAAGCTCGAAAAGGCGCTCGGCGGCATCAAGGACATGGGCGGCACCCCGGATCTGATCGTCGTGATCGACACCAACAAGGAGCAATTGGCGATCAAGGAGGCGCAGCGGCTGCATATTCCGGTGGTGGCGGTCCTCGATACCAACAGCGATCCGGACGGAATCACCTATCCGGTTCCCGGCAACGACGATGCCGGTCGGGCGATCGCCCTCTACTGCGATCTCGGCGCCCGCGCGGCTCTCGACGGCATTTCGCGCGCGCAAGGTTCGGTCCGCGTCGATTTGGGCGAAATGGAACGCCCGGCCGTCGAGGAACCACCCGTCGGCGATGGCGTCGCGGGCGACGGTCAGGATTCACCTGGCGAAGTTTTCGAGCTTCTGACCGCGCCGCACGGCGCCCCCGACGATCTCGCCAAATTGCCGGGCATCGGGCCTCAAATCGTCAAGAAGCTCAATGATGCCGGTATTTATCATTATTGGCAGATCGCCGCCATGACGCCGGAAAACGCCGCCAAGATCGATCATGATCTCAAGCTGGCCGGCCGCATCGAACGCGACGGCTGGATCGATCTCGCGCGAGCTCTCGTCGCTGGCTGAAGCATCGGCGAGTCGACCACCCGGAAGCGCCCGCCGGAAAATGAAGGATGACCGATATGGCGAACGTCACCACGGCGATGGTGAAGGATCTTCGCGAGAAGACCGGCGCCGGCATGATGGATTGCAAGAATGCCCTCGGCGAGACCGGGGGCGAAATCGAAGCGGCGATCGACTGGCTCCGCAAGAAGGGGCTTTCCAAGGCGGCCAAGAAATCCGGCCGGATCGCCGCCGAGGGACTCGTCGCCGTTTTTATCCGTGGCTTCGATGGGGCGGTTGTCGAGCTCAATTCCGAGACGGATTTCGTTGCCAGGAACACGGAGTTTCAGGCTCTGGCCAGAAACATTGCGCGGATTGCCGTCGAAACCGGCACGACCGATGTCGAGGCTTTGAAAGCCGCCGCCTATCCTGGCGGCGGGACCCTCGGCGCCGCGATCGCCAACGCCATCTCCACGATCGGCGAAAACATAACGTTGCGGCGCGCCGCCGCGGTGCATGTCGGCCAAGGGTTCATCGGCCAATATGTCCATAATGCGGTATCCGAAGGCCTTGGAAGGATCGGCGTCCTCGTTGCCCTGGAGTCGAAGGGCGATCCTAAAGCGCTGGCGCCCCTCGGACGCTTGATCGCTCTTCATGTAGCGGCGGCAAATCCGCTCGCTTTGGATTCAGCGGGCCTCGATCAGGCCGCCGTCGTGCGCGAAAGAGCGGTGCTTGCCGGCAAGAATCCGGGCAAGCCCGCGCATGTGCTCGAAAAAATCATTGAGTCGGGGTTGAAGACATACTTCAAGGAGGTTTGTCTTCTCGATCAGCCCTCGATCCATGCCGAACATGCGGGCAAGACGATCGGGCAGGCCGTTACGGAGGCGGAAAAGATTGCCGGAACGCCAATCAGCTTGAAAAGTTTCGTGCGCTACGCTCTCGGCGAAGGAATCGCGAAGCCGGACCCGGATTTCGCGGCGGAAGTCGCCGCCGCCAGAGGCGAAAACTGAGCGGCTAAATCTGGTGGCTCAATCGCGGCCGTTCAGTAACTGGACGGTGGTTACGCGCGGTATGCCGCCGGTCGCTGAAAGGCCGAGCAAATTTGCCGATGCGCTTGCCTATTGTTTACATTTGACTTGCGGCGGATTTCGCGGGAGGCTCAAAAAGCGACGGGTCCCATCGGCCGCGGGCGCCTCGCGATGAAGACTTCCAAGGAGAACACAATGTTGGTTCGCCGTTCCTTATTGCTCGGGTTCGCCATGGCTTCGGCCGTGTTCAGTTTGGTGCTGTCAAGGGACAGTTGGGCCCAGGATGTACGTCACCAATGCAGCGAAAAATACCAGGCCGCCAAGGCGGCGGGCACGTTGAACGGTGAAACCTGGCCGCAATTTTACAGTAAGTGCACGGCCGACGCCAAGGCGAACCCGCCCGCGGCCGTGGCGGCTCCGGCAGCCCCGGCTCCTCTCAACGTGCGTCGCGTTTGCAGCGAAAAATACCAGGCCGCCAAGGCAGCGGGGACATTGAACGGCGAAGCGTGGCCGCAATTTTATAGCCGGTGCACGACCGAAACCAAGGCCAACCCGTCCGCGCCCGCGGCGACTCCGCCCGCGGCCGCCGTCGCTCAGCCCCCGGCACCTGCACCCGCCGCGCCCGTTGTCGCCGCGCCGCCGCCGCCGGCTCCTGCTCCCGTCATTGCGGCGCCAGCGCCGCCACCGCCGGCTCCTGCTCCCGTCGTTGCGGCGCCAGCGCCGCCACCCCCGGTTCCTGAGCAGCCGACAGCCCAAGCCGCACCCCCACCGCAAATGCCGGCGCCCGTCAATCCGCTCAAGAAACCCGCGACGAAGCCGATGGCGCCGGCCGCGGCGGCGGCGCCAAGCACCGCCGTCTTTCCCACCGCCATTGCACCGGCCTATGCCAATGAAAAGCCGGGTAAGGCTCGCCTGAAAACCTGCGACGATCAATATAAGGCGAACAAAGCAACCAATGCCAATGGCGGCCTGAAATGGATCCAAAAGGGTGGCGGCTATTGGAGCGAGTGCAACAAGCGTCTGAAAGGGTAACGCCGCCTCAGGACCACGGAATGAAACACGGGGCCGGATTTTATGCCGGTCCCGTGCGACCTAAACAAAATAAGCGTAGGCCGCGCCGATTGAGCCTAGCACACCTAGCGCGAGCGAGGCATACCACGGCCAACGTTGGCCCCGCACGATGATTGCGATGGTCGCGATCGCTATCGCCACATGAAGAAGCGTTACGGCAACCGTCAAAATATGATGGCGGTTTTCATGCCGTTCGCTGTTCATCAGCTTTTCCTCGGCTTGACGTTCAAGTGCTTGACCTTTGGCGAAAAGCTCCTGTTCGTCCGCTCTGTACCTCTCCTCCTGTTTTTGGAAGTCGCCGGCCCCCGGTCCGCCGTTCGCCGCGGCGATGGAGTACAGATTCTTCTTGATGCTTTTTGCCTGATAAAAATTCCACGTGTCGGTTGCTTTGTTCTGCAAGAGCACCGCGGCGTTCTTGTCACCTATGGCGTCCGCGGTTTCGAGCGTTTCGAGACTGCCGACAGTTGCGGCGATGACGGCAAGGATCGCAATCGTGATTGATACTCGGGTGAGAAACGGATCGCCAAGAAGAGCGGCATGCTCGGCGTGTTCGGCGTGCTCGAAATGCTCAACTGGAGATTCGGACATGAACCAACTCCTCGCGCTGGAAACGGTTGGTTGTACCGCGATGCCGGTATGAGAGCAATGAAAGGGCGGCGCGCAGCCAAAACCCCAGCGCGTCCGGCAAAGCGCGCGTTTCGCTCTCAAAAACGTTCGGCGCTTTAATGGACAGAGCAAGCCGGGAAATCTATAAATTGACCGTGTGGGGGCTAAGAATGCGCGAGGTCCCGCCGAATAAAGGCCTTGGCAAAATCATGCAGGACACCCGTCTCGAAGACGCCGGCATCGCGGATCGATTGTCCCAATCGGCGCTTCACCGCCGCACCATGGTCGATTGCCAGATCCGGACTTTCGACGTGACCGACCAACCGCTCTTGGCGCGTATGCTGGAAGTCCCCCGCGAGCATTTCCTTCCCGGCGAGCTGGCGCCGCTCGCTTATTCCGATATTGGGCTGCAACTAAAGCCCGCCGGACCTGGCGGAGAACGGCGCACGCTGTTGCCGCCGCTTGTTCTCGCGCGCCTCATCCAAGCGGCCGGCGTGGTATCGACCGACACGGTGCTTGATGTAGGGGCCGCAACGGGCTATTCGTCGGCGCTCCTCGCCGGTCTCGCGGGGCGTGTCGTGGCGCTCGAATCGGAGCGCTCCTTATACAATGCGTTGCGGTCCAATCTCGACGCCTTCGGCTTGGCGAAGGTTCAAACCATCCTGGCCCCGCTTGCGGAAGGCGCGCCCGAGGAAGCGCCATTCGACGTGATTTTCATCAATGGCGCGGTTGAGGCCAATCTCGAGGCGCTTTTGGCGCAACTGAAGGACGGCGGGCGCCTGGTCGCCATCGAGCCCCGTCCCGGCGATTCCACCGGGCGCGCGGGCAAGGCCGTGCGTTACGAGAAGATCGACGGCGGGACGGGATATCGCGTCTTGTTTGACGCCTCTGCCCCGGTTCTCGAAGCTTTTCGAAAGGGTGAACAATTCACATTTTTTTGAGAAAGCGGAACGCCCTTGCGTCCGGCAATTTCCAACGCCGGGGCAAATGGAAAAGCTTCCGCGAGGTGCCGCCTCATCGGCCTCGCGCGGCGCTTGACGCGCAGAGACAGGCAATTGTTAAACTAAGCCAGTGCGCGGATTATAGGGCTTTTGCCTTTCCCACTTGCGCATCAGATCTGCAAGTTCGGAGTCCGCCTCGTCGGGGAGGACAATTTTCAAGCTCACCAGCAGATCGCCGGAGGAGCCATTCGGCCTAGGCAAGCCTTTGCCGCGCAGGCGCAGGGTGCGTCCGCCATTCGAGCCGGGAGGAACCGTAAGCTCCACCGTGCCTTCGAGCGTCGGCGCACTGACCTTCGTGCCGAGGACCGCTTCGTAAAGGGTCACCGGCAAATCAAGCCGCAGGTCGCGCCCCTCGACGCGGAAATAGGGATGTTTGGCGATTTGAACGCTCACCATCGCGTCGCCCGGCTCGCCGCCCAAAAGACTTGGTTGGCCCTGCCGCTTTAGGCGGATTTGCTTGCCATCCTCGATTCCGGCCGGGACCGAAACCTCGAGGGTCCGTCCGGTCGGCAAGTCGACGCGAGCGGTTGTTCCTTTCGCCGCCTCGGCGAGGCTTATTGTTACATTTGCATTGACATCCTCGCCCCGCGGCGGCGGAGCGCCTTGGCCACGCGTCCTGCCCCTGCGGCCGCTTGCCGTGCCGGCGCCAAAAAGATCGGCGAAAATATCGGTCGCATTCAATTCCTCGGCCCCGGGATGGCCGCCGCCGAAATTGAATTCGAAATGCTGGAAACCAGGGCCACCGCCGGCTTGCGAACGCCGGCCAAAACCCGTGCCCCCCGTGCCGAAGCCTTCGAAACCATGGAAACGCGGTTTGCCTTCCGCGTCGATCTCGCCCCGATCGAACGCCGCGCGTTTTTTCTCGTCGCCCAAAATCTCATAGGCGGCGCTCACCTCGGCGAATTTCTCTTTCGCTTTCGGATCCTTGCTTTGATCTGGATGATATTTCTTGGCGAGTTTGCGAAAGACCTTTTTGATCTCGGCCATGCCGGCCGACTTCTGAACTCCCAAAACCGAATAAGGATCACGCATAGATTAGCCCATATTCGCGCCCGCCCGTCCGCCGGCACAAGCGCACGTGTCTTCAGTAAAATTGGGGCTGCGGCACATCGGCCGCAAGGCTTTATGAACGGAAACCCTGGCCGCTGCAAAGCTAATCCGCTATTTAGGTCTTTTTCCAGGGTTTCGCCTCGGCGATCATCCACTCGCCCCGCTTATCCGAGCAAGCGGTTCCTTGGATGGCGTGTTCGTCGCCCTTGCGTTCGACCTCGGCGAGAAAGACCCGGCAAATCCCGGTCTCTAACGGGAAGGGTTTGCCAACCGGAGTGAATGAACCCTTGTTGCCCGAGTCCGGATTATCCCAGCCGACCAGCGAACCGTTGCCTTGCGGATCCAGGGCGGTCGAAAGCGCGGCCTTGGCGCGGCGCCAGTCCTCGGCATCGAGGAGACCGGCGAGCGACGACTTCGGGATCGCTCCGGCCGCATCTTCCTTGGAGATCGGCGACATCAAGGGCGAGATCGGAAACGCCATGGAACATCCGGCGAGCATTGCTGGCAGGGCGCCAAGGATGCAAGCCTTTGCCGCCCGCGCGAGTGGTTTCCGCCCAAACGGCCAGAAATTCGAGAAACGAAAAATCGCGGGTGATCCGCACGCCATGCTACAAGGCCTCGCGCCAAACGAATATCGGCCATAGCGGCGAAAAGCTTCCCCTGTCACGACTTGGCTGCTCGTTAAAATTGAGTCTTTTGGAGATTTACCGTTGAATGAGTTAAGGACTCATGACTTCGCTGAGGCGTCCGAGCCTTTCGCTCTGTTTGGAGACTGGTTCGAAGCGGCGCAAAAAAGCGAGCCCAGCGATCCCAACGCGATGGCCCTCGCGACTGCCGATGCCGATGGCCTCCCGAATGTGCGCATGGTCCTGCTCAAGGCAGTCGAATCGTCGGGATTTGTCTTTTACAGCAATTCCGAGAGCGCCAAGGGCCAGGAGCTTCGCGCGAACATGCGAGCGGCGGCGGTCTTGCACTGGAAATCGCTGCGGCGGCAGGTTCGATTTCGCGGGCCGGTCACGCTCGTTACCGATGCCGAGGCCGATGCCTATTTCGCCAGCCGCCCTTTGCTGAGTCGGATCGGCGCTTGGGCAAGCCAGCAATCGCGGCCGCTCGAAAGCCGTTTCGCGCTGGAGACCGCGGCCGCCAAATATGCCGCGAAATTTGGCCTTGGTGTAGTTCCCCGGCCGCCCTATTGGCTCGGCTACAGGATCTCTCCTATTTATCTCGAGTTTTGGTCGGAGGGCGCCTTCCGTCTGCACGACCGTATCGTTTTCCGGCGGCAGACGGAGCGGGACGCGTGGCGCAAGGAGCGCCTCTATCCATGAGCCCAACCGGTTCTTTCGCCGCGCGGACGGAGGCGCGACCGAGCTCGGAACGGAGTTATTCGCAGCGTCCGTATCTTGGCGTGAGCGTCGCCGTCTTCCGGGCGGGCCGGGTTCTTCTAGCCAGGCGCACCAAACCGCCTTTTGCTGGTGCTTTTTCGTTGCCCGGAGGGCTGGTTGAGGTTGGCGAAACCTTGGAGGCGGCGGCGCTGCGCGAATTGCACGAGGAAGTTCGCGTCAACGTCCACATCGTCGCGTTCAATCGCCACCTGGAATCGATCGATCGCGACAGCGCCGGCAAAATCCGCCATCATTACGTGATCGCCTCCTTTGTCGGCGAGTGGATCGCGGGAGAGGCCAGACCTGGGCCGGAGGCGGGGGAAGCCGTCTGGGTTGAGCCCGCATGCCTCGCCGGGCTCGATTGCACGCCGCAACTCGTTGCCGTGGTCGAAGCGGCGCAAAGAGCACTGAATGCGCACGTCCAGGCAGGCCAACCTTGAGAAAGTAACGATAAAGGGAGCACTGATGTTCGTGGGCGCTGGCGACATTCCGGGCCACGCGCTGCGCGCGATTGCGGCGGTGGCAATTTGCGTCGCGATTTCAACTGCCCCGGCCGGGGCCCAATTTTTTGACTTTCTTTTTGGCGGTCGGCCAGCGGCAACGCCGCCACCCGCCGAGTCCAAGCCGAGTCTGCCCGGCAGCAACACGCAACACGGCAAGGTCAAGCACAATAAGACCAAACCGAAAAAAGAGGCGGCCAGGCCCGCGCCCAATTCGAAAGCAGCTCCGGCGCAGGATGCGGAGCCGCCGCGGCCTTACGATCCCGAGATTCTTAGGCTCGCCGAAATCCTCGGCGCCTTGACCTATCTCGATGCACTCTGCGCCTCCAACCCTTCCGCCGACTGGGGCGGGAAGATGCAGGCGCTTTTGGAAGTCGAGGCCAAGACTGCGGCGCGAAAGGAGCGGCTTGCCGGCAGCTATAACCGGGGCTTTCACGATTACCAAAGAACTTACCGTCTGTGCACCCCAAACGCGCAGGCAATCATCGGCCGGTTTCTCGCGGAGGGTGCCGGGATCGCGCATGAGGTGGTCAACCGCTACGGCGCATCGTAGCCCAAGGATTCCGGCGAGGCGGCAAGATTGAAGAATCTCATTACCGGTGTCCCCGGCCTTCGGGTCGGCCATGCGCAGGACGAAAGACTCGGCTCCGGCGTCACCGCGCTGATTTTCGAAGCTCCCGCTATAGCCTCGATCGCCGTTCACGGCGGCGCGCCGGGGCTGCGCGACGCGGCTCTGCTCGAACCTGGGATGACCATCGAGCGGGTCGATGCCCTGGTCCTTGCGGGCGGCTCCGTTTATGGCCTGGATTCGATGGGCGGAGTCGCGGCTTATCTCCGCGAGAGCGGCCGCGGCTACGCCGTGCGCGACATCAAAGTGCCGATTGTGCCGGGCGCGATCCTTTTCGATCTTCTGAACGGCGGCGACAAAAACTTTGGCCGCGAGCCGGTCTATTGGCACTTGGGCTACAGCGCCGCGAGCGACGCCAACGACGATTTTGCTCTCGGCAGCGCCGGCGCGGGATTCGGCGCGACTACCGCCGATCTCAAGGGAGGCCTCGGCTCGGCCTGCGATGCGACATCGGGCGGCTTTCGCGTCGGCACTCTCGTCGCGGTAAATGCGCTCGGACGCGCAACGATCGGCGAAGGGCCACATTTCTGGGCCGCCCCCTATGAAAAAGCAGGCGAGTTTGGCGGCCTCGGCTGGCCCGCGCCCTGGCCAGCGGACGCGCTCGACTTTCGCATCAAGGGCGACGCGGCGGAAAATACGACGGTCGCCATCGTCGCCACCGACGCGGCGCTGACCAAACCAGAGGCGAGGCGTCTTGCCATCATGGCGCATGACGGCATGGCGCGGGCCCTGCGCCCCTCCCATGCTTGCCTGGACGGCGACACGATTTTTTCGGCCGCGACCGGAACCGCGCGGCAAGTCCCAAATCTTCGTGACAGAATCGAGATCGGCATGGCCGCCGCCGATTGCTTGGCCCGCGCGATTGCGCGCGCGGTTTACGAGGCCGAGCCCCTGCCTTTTCCGGGCGCGCTGCCAAGTTGGCGCGGCAAATTCGAAGGGAAATAATGGCATGGGCGAGCCCATGGACTTCGCCCGGCCTCCCGTGTTACGGCGCGACAATCACGACGGCGCCACGCCCCACGCGCCTTGGCACAGAGCCCCTGAATGATCCCGCGCTATTCCCGGCCCGAAATGTCCGCCCTATGGGAGGCGCGGACGCGGTTTCGCATCTGGTTCGAGATCGAGGCTTATGCCTGCGATGCGCTGGCCGGAATCGGCGTCATCCCAAAAGAAGCCGCGAACGCGATCTGGGAAAAGGCTGGCCATGTGACGTTTGACGCGGCGCGGATCGAC
>DATARJ010000393.1:0-9749 GCA_036264205.1 Methylocella sp. | reverse complement strand
TCGCTGGTCTTTTTCGAGATGCGGAGGGGGACGCCCGGCAGATCGAAGGCTTGGCGCAGGCCGTTGGCGAGAAAGCGTTCGTAGCTCGCGGGCAGAGCGTCGAGCTGATTGCCGAAAAGCATGAAATAAGGCGGCCGCGCGCGCAGCTGCGTCACGTAGCGGATTTTGATGCGACGCCCAGCGACCGCGGGCGGCGGGGTCTGTTCGAGGGTGGCTGCAAGCCAGCGATTGAGCCGCGCCGTCGAAATCCGTTTGTTCCAAATTTCATGGACTCGGAAAATCGCCTCCATCAGTCTCTCGACACCTTCCCCCGTCGCGCCGGAAACCGGCATGACCGGCGCGCCTCTCACCTGAGGCAAAAGCCTCGCCGCCTCCGCCCGCAGTTCCGGAAGCGTGGCGCCCGTGGCCGCGATCAGATCCCATTTATTGAGGCCAATGACGAGCGCCCTACCCTCGCGTTCGGCGAGATCGGCGAGAGTCAGATCCTGCTTCTCGAAAGGGATCAGCGCGTCGAGCAGCAACACCACGACCTCGGCGAATTTCGCCGCGCGCAAGGCATCGGCCCCGGCAAGCTTCTCCAAATCATCCGCGACCCTTGCACGTTTGCGCAAGCCCGCCGTGTCGAACATCTTAATCGGACGGTTGTGCCACGCGAAATCGATGCCGATCGTATCGCGGGTGAGGCCCGGTTCGGGTCCCGTTAGCAGCCGGTCCTGGCCGAGAATCCGGTTGAGGAGCGTCGACTTACCGGCATTGGGACGGCCAATGATCGCTATCCGCAGCGGCTTCGTGACATCGAGTTCGGAGCCATCTTGGGCCTCCCCCGGCGGCGCGCGCGCGGCCTCTTCCTCCGGCGCATCCGGCAGTGCGGTTGCTTCCGGGAGCGCCTCGCGCAAGGCGATATAGAGCTCGGCGAATCCGTCCCCATGTTCGGCCGACAGCGGCACCGGCTCGCCAAGCCCCAAATCGAAGCCTTCGAGCGCGCCCGCCGTGCCGGCGCGCCCCTCGGCCTTGTTGGCAACGAGGATCAATGGCTTATTCGCGCGGCGAACGAGATTGGCGAAGAAGCGATCTGCCGGCGTCAAACCTCCGCGCGAGTCGAACACGAAGAATATCGCATCGGCGAGGTCGAGCGCCGCTCCGGTCTGGGCGCGCATCCGGCCGGGCAAGGTGGCGCTGTCGCCCTCCTCGAGTCCGGCGGTGTCAATGATCTTGAAGACAAGATCGCCTAGTTTGGCTTCGCCCTCGCGCCTGTCGCGGGTCACACCTGGGCGGTCGTTCACGAGCGCGAGCTTTTTGCCGGCGAGCCGGTTGAACAGCGTCGATTTGCCGACGTTCGGCCGGCCGATGATCGCGACGGTAAACATTGTTCCCGGACGGTTATTTGGCCGGCGCGTCTCCGCGCGGCGGGGTTCCGGCTTGCGCATTCGCCGGCGGCACCGTCGCGGATTGAATCAGACCGAGCAGAGCTTCGGCGCGCATACGGACCCCGGCCGGCGCCCGTGGGTCGGAGACGATCCCATCGAACCAGTTCCCAGCGGTGTCAAAAGCGTTCCGCTTTAACGCGGCAAGGCCAAGCAGCTCGCGGATCAGGTGATGGTAGGGAAAAGAGTCGGAGGCAAGCGGCGCAAATCTTCGTTCGAATTCCAGCGGATCGTCGCTGTCGAGTCGCAGCATGGCCGTGCGAAGTTCGGCGAAATCCTTGAAAACCGGGTCGAAGCTCGGGTCGGCCGCCAATGCCTCATAGACCTCGATCGCCGCCTGCGGATCGCTGGCCGCGCGCTCGTCCGCGGCGCGCAGACGCGCGAGGATAGCATAACCTTTTGGCCCGGTTCTGCTCAAGGCATCGAAAGCGGCCGCGGCTTCGGCGGACTTGCCGTCGCGCGACAATTGCGCAGCGGCTTCGTATTTCGCGCTGGCTGCCTTTGCCGCCGCGTCACGGTAATGGCCATAGAGGCGCCAAGCCCCCGTCCCGGCCACGACGAGAACAGCCAAGGCAATTACCAAATACCGGTATTTGGTCCACAGCCGGACAATGCGGTCGCGGCGGACGTCTTCCTCAACTTCACGGAAAAATTCGGTCATTTGCTTTTCAGACCCCTTGATATTCGTACCTATCAGCTAGCATGCGCGAGCTAAAAACGCCACCCGCCGTCGCTTTCTTCGAGCCCGAGCCGGCAGCTAACCTCCGCGCATGCGGTCTCGGGCGGCGGAAAGCCCGCCTTCCGCGCGGACGTGGCTCATCTCGGCGGCAAGGCCGAACAGCGGCATATTGGCATAGATGGTTTCATATTTTCTCCTTCGGGTTTGGGAGCCATCAAGCCCCAACACTCTTTAGGTCGCGCAACGGTTCGGGGCTCAACCGATCATCGGATAGCAGCCCCCTCCCACGTCGCGGAACCGTGGCCCTTCTTTGACGTTAAACGGCGGTCTATCACCATCGAAGGAATTCAACATGGACAAGGAACATGTAAAGGGTGCGGCCCAGAAGGCCAAAGGCGCTGTCAAGGATGCGGCGGGAGCTCTAACCGACGACGCAAAGCTTCAGGCCAAAGGAAAGGCGGACAAGGCGGAGGGCGCGGCGCGGCAGTCGGCCGGCGACATCAAGGACGCAGGACGCAAAGTCGCCGACAGCCTCAAGCGTTGACATTAGTCTCCGAGTTTCGTTTTCGATTGGGCCCAACAGCCTTAAAAAGGCCGTTGGGCCCGCAAAAATATGCTATTACTTGCCGTAGTTTCGCCCGTTTGTATTGTGATTCACGTTTCTGTCAATTGGCCGTAAATATGGGCGCATTGCAAAGGTCATAGCTCGACCTGAGCCCATAATGCTTGGGTGGCGGCGGCGAAATCGCAGCCAAGCCACGGCTAAATGCGATAGGTACCGCGAGGTTTCCATACGTTCGCGACGATGCGAATTCGTCCCTACGCGGGCGGCCAAATTCAAATTTGGAACAATAATTTGTTTGAGTTTTTGATGATCCCGGCCCTGCCGGATTCCGCAGCCGCATTTTAAGCCAGGGTCGGTCGACATTGAAGCGCAGTATCATTTTCATTGCCGTATTGATCTTGCTTGCAACTCTTGGCGGCGGCCTTGGCTATTTCCACTTCGTCGTCAAGCCCGGGATGATCAAGCGATTCATCCTCCAGGCGCCTCCTCCCCCCGCTTCGGTCGCGGTCGCCGTTGGCGAAATCGAGACCTGGACGCCACGCCTGCCGGCGATTGGGACATTCAGGGCGGTGCAAGAAATCGATATCGCGCCGCAAATCGGCGGAGCGGTCGTATCGGTCCGCGTCGAGTCGGGGCAGGACGTCGAAAAGGGCGCCCCTCTTTTTGAAATCGACAATTCGGTTGAGCAGGCCGACCTCAAGAATAATCTCGCGGTCCTCAAGAACGCCGAGCTGGCGCTCGAAAGACAGCGTCAGCTGATTCAGCGCGGCAACACGGCCAAAGCAAATTTCGATGCCGCCGAGGCCGCGCGCGATTCCGCTGCCGCCGCCGCCGAACGGGTTCGCGCGATCATCGCCCAAAAAACGCTTACCGCGCCCTTCGCTGGGCGGGTGGGCATTCGCAAATTGGATCTCGGACAATATGTTTCGCCGGGAATGAGCCTCATCACCTTGCAGCAGCTCGATCCGATCTTCGTCGATTTCCCTATCCCCGAAAAATTGTTCGATCTCCTAAAGCCGGGTGAGGCCATCGAAGTCGAGGTCGATGCTTATCCCGGCCAGATTTTCCATGGCGTGATCAAGACCGTCGATGCGCGGGTCAGCCAGGATAGCCGCAATGTTTTGGTTCGGGGCCAAATTGACAATACGAAAAGGCAACTTTGGTCCGGGATGTTTGCTAATGTGAACGTCATCGCGGGCGCGCCCCAAACGGTCGTGACGCTGCCCCGGACCGCGGTCACCTACTCACTCTATGGCGACAGCGTTTTCGTGGTGAAGCCCTTCGCGCCGGACACGGACGGGGCACAGGCGGCGCCGGCGGTTGAAGATGCGGTTTTGAAAGTCGAACGCCGGGTGGTGCGCGCCGGCGACACGCGGGAAGACCGGGTCGCCATCGTCGAAGGCGTCGAGCCGGGTGAAACAGTCGTGAGCGAAGGTCAGCTCAAACTGCAGTCCGGTGCGCGGGTGCGCATCGACCCCGCCGCCCGCCTCGAACCGCCAGCGGTGCGGCCGAAGGAATAAGGGATGTCCTTTACCGACATTTTTATCCGGCGGCCGGTACTGGCAAGCGTCGTCAGCCTTTTGATTCTGCTCGCCGGGATCCAATCCGGCTTAAAGCTGCAGCTCCGCCAATTTCCGGAGCTCTCGTCGGCCACGATCACCATCACGACGGTCTATCCAGGCGCCAACGCCGATCTGATCAAGGGCTTCATCACGACGCCGCTCATGCAGGCGGTAGCGAGTGCCGAAGGCATTGACACGCTGGTTTCGAATTCGCAGCAGAATACCTCGACGATTACTCTCAACCTTCTTCTCAATGCCAACGCCGACCGCGCGGTCGCCGATGTCTTGGCGAAGGTAAATCAGGTCAAATATCTTTTGCCGCGCGAGGCTTTCGATCCTGTCATTGTCAAACAAACTGGCGATTCGACCGCGGTCCTTTATATGTCCTTTAATTCGAAGGTTCTCAACCCCTCGCAAATTACGGATTATCTGAACCGCGTGGTTCAGCCGAGACTGCAGACAATCGATGGAGTCGCGAACGCCCAGATTCTCGGTGGTCAAACCTTTGCGATGCGGGTGTGGCTCAATCCCAATCGGATGGCCGCGCGCGGCGTGACCCCGACCGATGTCTCGGCCGCCCTGGCCACCAACAATTTCACGACCGCGGCGGGCGAGATCAAGGGCGATTTCATCCAAACCAGCATCAATGCCGAGACCTCGCTCGATTCTGCGAAGGCGTTCGGCCAGTTAGTCATCGCGGCACGCGGCGACGCGCTGATACGGCTCGGCGACATAGCCGATATCGAACTCGGCCCAGAGTCGGTCGATTCGTCCTCCGCTTTCAATGGCCTCAAGGCCGTCTTCATCGGCATTTACGCAACCCCGACGGCGAACCCGCTTGATGTGATCGACGATGTCCGCAAGGCATTTCCGGAACTCCAGTCGCAACTTCCAGCGGGGCTCAACGCCTCGATCGCTTATGACGCGACGAAATTCATCCGTGCCTCGATCCGAGAAGTCGAAAAGACGCTTGGCGAAGCGGCGCTGATCGTCATCGCGGTGATTTTCCTTTTCCTCGGCAATCTGCGCTCGACGATTATCCCGATCGTGACCATTCCGCTTTCTCTCGTCGGCGTGATGACAATTCTTTTCGCGCTTGGCTATTCGCTAAATCTGTTGACGTTGCTCGCGCTCGTGCTGGCGATCGGTCTTGTCGTTGACGATGCGATCGTCGTCGTTGAAAATATCTATCGCCACATGGAAGAGGGGATGCCCGCGCGCGACGCGGCCTTGCAAGGCGCCCACGAAATCACTGCGCCGGTGGTATCGATGACGATCACGCTTGCCGCAGTCTATGCGCCAATTGGCTTTGTCTCCGGATTGACCGGCTCGCTGTTTCGCGAGTTCGCGTTCACCCTCGCGGGTTCGGTCGTGGTCTCCGGCCTCGTCGCGCTCACCTTGTCGCCGATGATGTGTTCGCGCTTGCTGAAACCGCCCCGGGACCAAGCGCGCGGGTTTCCCGCCTTCCTCGACCGGGTATTTGACGGACTGCGGCAACGCTATCAGCGGCGGCTTCATAAGACGCTCGGTTTTCGCGCTCTGACCGTCCTGATCCTCGCTGGCGTCCTGGCGCTCACCGGCGTGATGTTTGCCTCTACCCCGAAGGAACTGGCGCCCGAGGAAGATCAGGGCATCATATTAGCCCTTATCAAGACGCCCCAATACGCCAACCTCGATTATATGGAAAAGGCGACCGCGCAGATGGAAGCGGCGGCCGGCGGCATCCCTGAGAGAGAGCACGTTTTCATCATCAATGGTTCGCCCAGCGTGCACGAGGGTTTTGGCGGCCTCCTCTTGAAGCCATGGGGCGAACGCAAACGCAGTCAGAAGGAGATCATGGAGGTTCTACAGCCGAATCTCGCCAAGGTCACCGGAGCCGAGATCCTGGCCTTCGGCCGCCCGTCGCTGCCTGGCTCGACGGGCGGGCCTCCGGTGCAATTCGTGCTCCGGACCATCGGCGATTACCGCCAGCTCGTGCATGTCATGGCCGGGATCGAGACAGCCGCGCGCGACAGCGGGCTATTTCTCTTCGCCAATAGCGATCTCAAATTCGATATGCCGCAAATCAACTTCAACATCGACGCGGACAAGGCGAACCGCCTCGGCATCAGCATGCAGAATATCGGCTCCTCGCTCGCCACATTGCTCGGCGGAAATTATGTCAACCGTTTCGGCCTGCATGGACGCAGCTACGAAGTCATCCCGCAGGCGCCGAGGGACTTCCGGCTCACACCGGATTGGCTGACCCGCTATCAGCTGCGCACCAGTTCCGGCGCGCTGGTTTCGCTCGCGACGGTCGCGAGCCTCTCGACGAGCGTGCAGCCGAATGGATTGCCGACGTTCCAGCAATTGAACTCGGCGACGTTGCAGGGCGTGCCGTTCCCTGGCCATACGCTTGGCGAGGCCATCGGCTTTCTGCAACACAAGGCAAAAGAGCTTTTGCCGGAGGGCTACAGCGTCGATTACCAGGGAGAGAGCCGGCAGTTCGTCCAGGAAGGCAATACGCTCATCGTCACTTTCGTCTTCGCACTGATTGTGATTTTTCTTGTGCTCGCGGCACAATTCGAGAGTTTCCGCGATCCTTTCATCATTCTCATCGCCCTGCCGACCTCGATGTTCGGCGCGCTGCTGCCTTTGAATATCCTTGGAGTTGCCGGCGCGGCGAGCATGAATATTTATTCGCAGATCGGGCTCGTCACTCTGATCGGCCTCATTTCCAAACATGGTATCTTGATGGTCGAATTCGCCAACAGGCTTCAAGAGCAGGAAGGTTTTGGCCGCCGCGAGGCGATCGAACGTGCCGCCGCCGTGCGGTTGCGCCCGATCCTCATGACCACGGCGGCCATGGTGGTCGGGATGGTTCCCCTTATTGTCGCCGAGGGCGCCGGCGCGAAGAGCCGCTTCGCGATCGGAATCGTCATCGCGGCGGGGATGAGCATCGGTACGATTTTCACGTTGTTCGTGACGCCGGCGATCTACACGCTGATAGCACGGAATCATGGCGGGAAGCGCGGCGAAGAGGCTTTCATTCTAAAGGTGAATGACAAACCGGCGCGCCATGCGGCCGAGTGAGGTTCGAAGTGGTCCCGCCAGCGTTCCAGCGTTGCAGGCATCGAGGAATCCACAATCGCGAGAAGACTGGACGTGGCTTCCTTTGGTGCCCATTTTGATTGGCTTGCAGACCGCAAGCCGGAGGCTGGCTTGCTCTCCATCGGACGTAAATTTCCGGGCGGATTGTTCTGGTGCAGCAATATTGTCGCTCGTTCGGACAAACTCTATGCGCATGATACGTCCGCCCAGCATTTTCCGGCCTGTGGCGGCGTTCAACCGCGCCGCCGGAAAGAACGGCACGGTCGGCGTTTGGCATGAGACGGCGTGCCCTGGAAACCGTCGATGCGAAAAAGAGAGCGGACGAGACTTGGGATATCACCTCAGGCCGTGACCCGCGTCTATTTCAGGAGCCCTGTCGTGGTTTCACCGCCAGAGGGCGCCGCGGACGACGAGGGTGCCGAACGCCTCCGCTGCATTTTCCACACGACTTACCGAACGGCATTTTGGACGGCTTGGGGGATGGAGACAATTTTCGCCACTGCCGGCACGAAATTTGCGTTCCACACGAAGAGCATATAATAGCCAGGCGGAATTTCTTCCGGATACAAATTCAAGCTCCCGGTGATCGTTGTTCCGTTCTGAGAGAACGCCACAGGGATTAGCCGCTGCTCCGGATCGAATGAATGGGTGGAGGCCCCCACACGAACGAGGTCGACAAAGATGATCTGATCGTTGCTTCCCACAGTCATCGAGAAATTCTGGCCCAAAATCAGCCTTGATGGGGCAGAAACGATTGTTGGGCGCGGAGCCGCGTTCCCGGAGCCGTCTTTCGCCCAGAGATAATAAGGGTAATAAATTTCCACATTGAGTTCGTTCACCGGGCCGGGAGCTCCACCGCCTCCCGTCAGCACCGTCCCGTCCGGAAGGAGCAGCGCCGATGAATGATAAAGACGGGGGATTGCAGCGGATGCGACGAGGTTCCAAGTTCCCGAAGGTCCGGCGTACGGATTAAAGATCTCCGCTTGATAGGCGACGTTGATGAGCTCGTTGTTGACTCCGGAGCCGCCCGTGACGAGGATTTCCCCATCGGGAAGCTGTGTCGCGTTGCCCCAGATGCGATCATAATTCAAATTGGGGACGTCGGTCACCACCGGCGGGGACCCGGAGAGGTCAACGACTTGAGCCCTCTGGCCAGCGCGCACCATCAATACCTTGAAAGGGAAGAACATTACGGATGGATAATAAAAGACCCCCGGGGCCATCAGCGATCCCGTATCCTGCATGGTTCCCATGCCGCCTGTGGTGAGCCTGAATATTTTGCCGCTATTCTCAAGAAGAATCGCTGCGCCATCGAAACCGACGAAGCTTCTTGGATAATACCATTCCAGTGTTCCGGGCGTCCCGTCGGTAATTGCAATTCCTGGCAGCGCTCTCCAGCCAGATCCCGGATTGAAGACTTCGGGTGTCGGCTCCCCAAGATTCCCCACGTCGCTGGGCGAGGGGCGGCCCCCGAGGACCAGCTTGTCGCCATTGCGCAAAGTGGTGATGGAGGGATACCAACGCGGATAGTTCATCGTCCCCGAGGCTGTCAGCGTATTATTCCCCGGGTTAAAGACATTGACCTTATTGTTCGAGTAATTTCGCACGCCATTGACGGTGAGATCGCCGCCGGTGATAAGCACATCGCTAGTCAGACTTGTCGGGCCAGCAAGACCTTCCCCGATCAAAGACGCCGCGCTGCAGAAGATGTCCGTCGATGTCCCATTGGGCAGGATAGAATGCGCGCTGGGTCCATATCCAACTCTGGGATCCCAGACGTCATAGATAAGTTGCGCTCCTTGTGCACCCGTTTGGTCGGTGCCGTAACTCAAGACGCGCCCGTCGGGCAAAAGCCCCATATGAAGAGGGATGATCGGCCACGGAAACGGGGGGCCAAAAATGCCGAGTGTCCCTACGCTAGGCGGCAAACGACCTGCCGGCGCAGCTGCTTTGGGGGCAGCCCCCGGTAGTGCTTGCGGCGCCAAACGCGTGGATTTGGGGATTGCCGGGGTTTGACCGAGAACAAGGTTTGGCCTCGCAGGGCCAATGCCCGCGCCGGGGCCGTACCCATAGTCGACCGGGGCCTTTTTGTCCTTTTCAAATAAATTAATGCCGAGACCGGGACTCTTTGAAAACACCTCTGAGGTGATGATTGCGCCGCCGATCACGACAAGGATGCATAGGAATATTGTCGTGAAACCGCGAGGTGCCGCCGCACCGTGAAAAGCAGCCCCCAAAAGAGAATTAATGCGCCGCATGGCCGAACTCCTTATGAACCCGGCTCCGGCTACCTCAATAGACAATCGCCTGGCAAAGAAAACACCCGCCGGGAGGAGGCTCGGCGGGTGCTTCTAACCGGCCAGGGGATTCCAGAGCGTTGCCGGCGAGTTCATGAGGGTTACATAACTATTAACAATTGTCAATAATTA
>DATARJ010000333.1:0-3981 GCA_036264205.1 Methylocella sp. | reverse complement strand
GGCCAAAGGACGCATCGGCGAAGGTGGCAAAGTCACCGAAGAAGGTGTTGCTGAAGTTGGCAAAGTGACCGAAGGCCGCTCTGGTGAAGCGGGCGAGGCCCGGCATGAAGCCTTCGAGAATCGCGCCTCCGCTGCCCGGCCACTTACACCCCGAGAAATCCGCATGGTCCCGAATTGGAACCATTCGAAATTGATCTGGTCCCTCGGCGCCATGGAAAAGTCGATGCCGGCGAAGGTCACGCGCACGTCTTTGTTGGCTGGATCGCGCCGCCAAGCGTTCCAGGCGTCCTTGCCCTTTGCCGCGAGGTCAAGAAAGAAGGTCTGATCGTATTTTGGTTTTTCGGCGGGAGGCTCGTCGCCCGGCGTCGTCTCGTCCGCCATGCCTGGTTCCCCAGCGGCTACAAAATTTACTTATATCTGTCCCTGTCGGACGGGCTTGCCTTCGCCATGAGCGCCGCAAGGATCCAAAGATAAAGCCGGTAAAAGCTATACTCGCTCAATCCAAGCCACGCGGCGGGCCGAGCAAAACTGCGGCCATAATCGGCAAGCGCCCAGTAGACACCCATGACAACGATCCAAGAGCGGTGGAGGGCGAGCCGCGAAATTCTGACGGCACTCCCGATCCGGTGGGCGTTACGCGCCCTTTTCCGGTGTCGCCAGTTCGACCAAACCTCCCTTTGTTGTTTATCGATGTCTTCGAGTTTCTTTTTGAGTTCTTCGCGTGCCTTTTTCAGCTCATCCAACAGTTGACGCAGATTGATGCCGCGCTCGGCCTTGCGTTCCTCGATATAGAGGTTCCGTGCGAGATCGTGGTTCTTCGTGTCTTCGGCCAATTTCCGAAGCCGGCGCAAGCGAACGGGGACATCGGATTCGGAAGTCCCATGCAGGAGACGGCCGGGGCGAGCAAAACCTATATAGACGCCGCTGAAATCGATCCGGGCGATGCCGCCGCACAATTCGAAATCCGGCGGGGAATAAAAACGTGCATTGGTGAAATTCGCGGTCTTCTGGAACGATCGGCCGGAGAAAACGGCTACGCCATCGAAGCGCGCGCGCGAGAACGAGATGGTCAAGAAACGATCAAGCCTGGAGCCAGTGGTTTCCCATGAATCCTTATGCCGCTTTTCGAGCGCCGCGCGGGCTTTCTCGTCCATCCCAAGCGCGCTTGCAACGTCCCTGGCCCATTGCTCTTCAAACGTTCCGGTGAAGTCGACGCGTCCCTTAAAAAAGGTGTTGTCGAAGCGGGCATAGGGACCGAAGGCCGCGCCGGCGAAGCTGACCTGCAGCCCGAACGCCGCGAAGGCGAAGTTGGCCCCGGCCCCGAAGGTCGCGCCGGCGAATGTGGCCTTGTCACCGAAGGCCGTGCCGGCGAAGCAGGCGGAGTTCCCGAAAACCGCGCCGGCGCAGCGGGCCCCGTAACCGAGGGCCGCGCCGGCGAAGCTGGCCCAGCCACCGAAGACCGCGCCGGTGAAGCAGGCGCGGCCTGGCGCGAACTTTTTGAGGTCTCCCCCGATCTCCAACCGTCCGACGCCTGGCCATTTGCACTTCGAAAAATCCGCGAAATCGCCGAATTCGAACCCCGAGAAATCGATTCTGTCCCACGGCGCTTCGGAAAAGTCGACGCCGGCGAAAGTCACTCGTTCGTATTTATTGGCCGGATCGCGCCGCCATGCGTTCCAGGCGTCCTTGCCCTTCGCTGCGAGGGCGAGAAAATATTCCTGGTCGTGTTTTGGTTTTTCGGCGGGAGGCTCGTCGCCCAGTGTCGACTCGTCCACCATGCCTGGTTCCCCGGCGGCTACAAAATTTCCGGAAAATCGCTTCTCTTAAAAATTGCTGTTAGCTGAATATCATGCGCGGCCAAATTCTCCACCGCGCCTTCCTCGCGATCCACGACCGCGAGCGCGCGGCGGACGCAGCAGCCGTGGCCCACGATGCCCTCGAAGGCCTTCAAAATCGAGCCGCCCGTCGTCGCGACATCGTCGACCATCAGCACTTCGGCGCCGTCGCGCAGGTGGCCATCAATTCTTTCCCGCGCGCCATGCTCCTTGGCTATTTTTCGTACAAAAAACGCGTTGATCGGCAAGGCCCTGATATGGCTCATAACCGCGACCGATGATACGAGCGGGACAGCGCCAAGTTCCAGGCCGCCGATGCACTCAATAGAGTGTTGATACATGTATTCAAGGATAACTTCGCCAAGCAGCGCCGCCCCTTCCGGTAGCATCGTGGTTTGCCTAAGCTGAAATAGATAGGGGCTACGGCGGCCAGACGATAACTTGAAATCGCCCACTCTCAGCGAATGTTTGGAGACAAGTTTCCGCAAACGACGCCACCGCTCGTCGTTTCGATCAAGGACGGACCATGCCATTGCGCGATCTTGTTGTGCCTCAAGAGCGCTCATCGTCCTGTCCCTAGATCGATTCGAAGCCGTTAGTTTGCCAGGTCGTGCCAACAATTCTAAGCGAGCGGCGCCAGTTTACTGTGGATAACTATTGCAGGCGAAATCTAACTGAGCCCCGAAAATTTTGGATTTGCTTTCCATAGCAACCATCGCCGCCAGGATCAAGAAGAACCGCCCCGACGCCGCCAGCCAGAGCCGCGCCGAGAGACGGTGCGCAGCGACCCACGCCTCTCGACGTTTTCACGCGCAGGACTAGATTTTGGGTCGAGAAGCCGCGGGCCTCCCCCGCGGCGGCGCATTTGCATAAAGGAACCACACGATGAGTGACAGCAACCGCACCACGAGTTACTTTGGCGAAAAGCCGGATTTCGATCTTAGCCTTAGTTCGACCCTTGCGCACAACTGGACGGTTGTTGTGGCGCGGGGCGTTCTCGGGCTCGTCATTGGCTTGATCGCGTTTCTTTTTCCGGGTCCGACATTGTTGTCGCTCGTCGGCCTGTTCGCGGTTTTTCTAATTATCGACGGCATCTTGGCGATTGTTGCCGCCGTTCGCGCGGCAAGCAAACACGAACGTTGGGGATTTCTTACATTCGAGGGCATCGTGGGCATCGTGGCGGGGATCCTCGCCATGGCCTTGCCCGGCCTTACGGTGCTGGTCTTTGTCGGTCTCCTCGCCGCTTGGGCCCTAGTTTCGGGGGTGCTGGAGCTGCGCGCGGCCTTCAATCTCGCCACGGACCATGGCCGCTGGTGGCTGGCGTTCGGCGGGGTCATTTCGATTGTTTTCGGAATAGTGCTGATCGCGGCGCCGGTGTTCGGCGCCCTGGTCGTGAGCTGGTGGGTGGGTGCCTATGCGACCTTTTTCGGTGCAACCCTTCTCGTGCTCGGCTTCAAACTGCGTGCGCGAAAACTCGGCTCGACAGCCTGACGCAAAAGGACATGCCGGAAAGGGCAGAGGGCCGCCCCTTTCCGGCGTCAAGACTCCTGTGGTTTGCCAGGGCCACTATTGCTTTTTCGCTTTGAGTTTCTGCAGCGCCTGCGCGCAGCCCACAGTCATTCCCTTTTTATTAGCCTTAAGACATTGCAGCAGCCGGCCGCCCCCTGGCTTAACACCTTTGCACAGCCGCTTTATGTCGCTGACGCAATAGGTGCGGAGATCCTCCAAGCCTTGTGCTTGAGTTTTTGCGGGAGCCACGATCAGGCATGACGCGATCAAACCGGCAGACAAAAAACGGATAAGCATTTTCCTCCCTTGCAGTCCATCATGAGCACTGCCCCCGTTGGCCATTCCTATAGCACAGTGGTGCTTTTGGCATCCCGCTTCGATCAAGTATATATCACAAAAAGCTTTGCGGATCGACGTCGACGGCGACCCGCACGCCGCCGCGCTCAGGCGGGCCCGCCGCGAGCCAGGCGCGGAGGAACCCTTGCAGATCGGCCGCTCGCCGCGCCCGCACCAAGAGCCGAAAACGGTGGCGACCGCGAATAACCGCGATCGGCGCCTCGGCCGGCCCGAGCAAACTCAGTTCGTTTTCACTTGGCAATGCGCCGGCCTGGGTCAGCAACCAACCGTCCGACAGCGG
>DATARJ010000288.1:0-1571 GCA_036264205.1 Methylocella sp. | reverse complement strand
TCCGCGCCGCGATAGATTTCCGTATGTCCCTTTTGACGCCCGTAGCCTTTGACCTCGCTGACGGTCATGCCTTGAACGCCAAGCGCCGACAGCGCCTCGCGTACTTCGTCGAGCTTGAACGGCTTGATGATAGCCGTGATGAGTTTCATTCTGATCCCCTCTTTGGCCTGAGTTCCGGCTGTGCTGCTTGGGCAGCCAGGGTTTGCCCAAATCAAGAATCATGCCGGTTTCCGCAGTGCGGTAAGCCACTGATTCGACTACAGGACGGCGTTACGCAGGTGTAACGGCGCTTTTGAGTGCCTAATTTTTATGCAGAATCCAGGAAATGCATAAAATCCAGGCGAATACTGGTGTTGACGGTTCGGGCGCCGCGTGGGAGAGGCGAGAGCCATGGAAGCGATACGAAGCGATGTCGTGATCGCAGGCGGCGGGATGGTCGGCCTGACACTCGCCGTGGCGCTCGCCCGCGGTGGGTTCGAGGTGGCGGTTGCCGACCCGATGACCATCGAGCAAATGAGCGACGACCGTTTTGACGGACGCGTTGCCGCGCTCGCTTTTGCATCCGTGCGCATGTTGCGCGTCTTGGGTTTGTGGCATCGGCTTGAGCCTCAGGCCCAGCCGATCAACGACATCCTGGTAAACGAAAGCACGGTGGGCAAGGGACCCTCACCGTTTTCGCTACACTTCGATCATCGCGAAATCGGCGAGCCGCTCGGCCATATCGTGGAGAATCGCCACATCCGGGAGGCGCTGCTGGCCGAACTTGCCACGGAACGCCGGATTCGTTTTTTTCCCGGAACCTCGGCGACGAGTCTCGCCATCGGGGAAGGTCTGGCGCAAATCGCACTGTCCGATGGCCGGAAAATCGTCGCCCCCTTGGCGGTTGCCGCCGAGGGACGCGAATCCGCGCTGCGCGAGGCGCAAGGCATCGGCATCACGGGCTGGGATTATGGGCAGACCGGGATCGTAACCACCGTCGTTCATGAGCGGCCGCATCAGGGCGTCGCGTATGAGCAATTCCTCCCCACCGGTCCCTTCGCCATCCTGCCCATGACGGGCGATCGTGCTTCGCTGGTTTGGACCGAGGAGGCCTCGCAAGCGCGGCGCCTTTTGGCGTTGCCCGAAGGGCCGTTCACCACCGAGCTCGGACGCAGGTTCGGTACGCATCTGGGCGAGCTTCGGCCAATCGGTCCGCGCTGGTCTTATCCGCTCAGGCTGCACCTTGCGCGCTCTTATGTCAGGGATCGGTTCGCGCTCATCGGCGATGCGGCGCACACCATCCATCCATTGGCCGGGCAAGGCCTTAATCTTGGCCTCAAGGACGTGGCGGCGCTGGCGGAGACTTTGCTCGACGCCGCCCGGCTCGGTCTCGATTATGGGCAGTTGGACGTCTTGCAGCGCTACGAACGCTGGCGCCGTTTCGACAGCTTCGCGCTCGCCGTCGCTACCGACTCGCTGAACAGGCTATTTTCCAATGATTTCCCGCCTCTGAAGCTGGCCCGGGAGCTGGGCATAGGGGCGGTAGATCGCATCGCTCCGTTGCGGAGATTTTTTATGCGCCATGCCGGGGG
>DATARJ010000277.1:0-5647 GCA_036264205.1 Methylocella sp. | reverse complement strand
AAAACCTGGGGTTCGCCGACCATGTCGCCGCATTGCGACGACGAGAAAAAATATGGCGTTGCCGATAAGGTAACCGAACGTCTCAAGGCGATGCAGGCGACGGACGAACTCCTTATCGGCCAAAAAATTCGCGATCTCGTCACCGTCAATGGCGTGCGCGTAACCGTCATGGACGGCACCTGTGGGCTTGTTCGCGCCTCCTCGAATAAGCCGGAACTCGTGGTTGTCGTCGAGAGCCCCATCTCGGAAGCAAGGATGCGGGAGATGTTCGCGGCAGTCGACAAAATCTTGCGCGAGAACCCCGAAGTAGGTGCCTATAATCAGACGATATGAGGCGGACGCAGTCCAGGTCTATGACTTGAAGCTGGCTCGCTCTTTACGAGCGGTTTTGTGACCTTAGAAAGCAAACTGGAATCTGCGAAAGTGGCGAGCGATGATGATTTTCCGCACGAACATGAGTTTACAGCGGACGTAGTCTCACGTCTCAAATACAAGGCGTCTCAGAATTTGACGAGGATTTTTATCAACATGGGCGTCATAGGCTTGCCGCTAGCTGTCATGTCCCGATGGTTGTTTGCTGGGACCCTGGACATTTCCTCGCCCTAACGGATGGTTGCCTTTGAAGCGGCTAGCGGCAGTTGGTCTGGAAATCGTTCCAGCGCCTACGCCGCGGCGCACGTCCGGCAGCGGCCAGCCACTTCCATGACCTGCGCGCGGGGCGAGAATTTGGCTTCCGCCACAAGCTCTCCGAGAGCCCCGCGCATGGCCGCCGAGGTCGCCTCGACGACTTCGCCACAAACCTCGCAAATCAGGAAGACGATCGGCTCCCGGGCGGCGTGACCGTGGCCGCAGGCGAGATAGGCATTGCGCGACGCGAGCCTGTGGATGAGGCCGTTTTCGAGCAGAAAATCAAGCGCCCGGTAGATCGAAATGGGCGCCGGGCGCTTGCCGGTCGCTTGCGCCACCCTGTCGATCATCTCATAGGCGCCGAGCGGACGGCCTTCGCGGGCTAGAATTTCGAGAATACGCCGCCTTCCGGGGGTCAGGCTTATTTTGTTCCGGCGGCAGAGCGCTAGCGCGGTGGCGAGCGCGCCCTTGGCGCCAGGACCTCCCAGCTCGCCCGCCTCCGGAAGCTTTTCCCGGTATGTTTCGCGTGACATATTCATACTCACTTCATATCCCAATTGGACGATTAAAACGATCTTTAAGCGCCAAACACCGGTTTCTTCTTTCCGCCGTGCCGTTGTAGCATGGCGTCAGCAATTCGCCCGGTCCGTTTTCTTGACGGCCACCCGGAGGACTAATGACCCTTAAAACGCGCAACGCCATCGTGACCGGCTCGACCAGCGGCATCGGTCTTGCCATCGCCCGCGCGCTCGCCAAGGAAGGCGCCAACGTGATGATCAACGGCATGGGCGATGCCGCGGCGATCGAAGCCGAGCGGGCGGGCATCGCGAAGGAGTTCGGCGTCATGGCGGTGTATTCGGAAGCCGACATGAGGAAGCCGGACGAAATCCACGCCATGGTAAAGGAAGCCGAGGCAAAGCTCGGCTCGGTGGATATTCTTGTCAACAATGCCGGGGTGCAGCACGTCGCGCCGATCGAGGAATTTCCGCGCGAAAACTGGGACATGATCATCGCCATCAATCTCTCCGCCGCGTTCCATGCAATGGCCGCCGCGATCCCCGCCATGAAGGCGCGCAAATGGGGCCGTATTCTCAGCACCGCCTCGGCGCATTCGCTCGTCGCTTCGCCATTTAAATCCGCGTATGTGACGGCCAAACATGGCCTTGCCGGACTAACCAAAACGGCGGCGCTTGAACTAGCGACCTTTGGCGTCACGGTTAACTGCGTATCGCCGGGCTATGTCTGGACGCCGCTCGTCGAGCAGCAGATCCCCGACACGATGGCGGCGCGCAACATGACGCGCGAACAGGTCATCCATGACGTGATTTTGCTGGCCCAGCCAACCAAGCAATTCGTGACCGCCGATGAGGTCGCTTCGCTCTTCGTCTTTCTCTGTTCCGATGCGGCGGCGCAGATCACGGGCGCCAATTACTCGATCGATGGCGGCTGGACCGCCGAGTGAACTGCGCTAAAGGTTTGGCATGGCGGACGGGAATGATCCGATCGATTGGACGGGCCAGAAGAAGGTCAGCCTTGCCCTTCAAGGCGGCGGCTCGCATGGCGCTTTCACCTGGGGCGTGCTCGACTACTTGCTCGAAGATGCAAGGCTCGACATCGAGGCGATCACCGGGACGAGCGCCGGCGCAATGAATGCTGTGGCGCTGGCCGAGGGCTATCTCGAAGGCGGCCGCAAGGGCGCGCGCAAGTGCCTCGCAAAATTCTGGCGATCAATAAGCGACGCCGGCGCGTTTTCCCCCGTCGAGCGCAAGTTCCTCGCTACGTTTTTTAACTCGCCGTTGCAGGCGATGGCCGCGCAATGGTGGACCGATTTTCTTACCCATTATTCCAGCCCTTACGAGTTCAATCCACTGAATATCAATCCCTTGCGCGATCATCTCGAAAAGATGGTCGATTTCGCCAAGGTGCGGGCCTTGACCGAACTCAAATTATTTATCGCGGCGACCGATGTCCAAACCGGCAGAATCAAGGTTTTCGAAGGTCCCGAGCTCACCGCTGATCATGTCATGGCCTCGGCATGCCTGCCCTATTTGTTTCAGGCCGTGGAAATCGGCGGGGTGCCTTATTGGGACGGTGGGTACATGGGTAATCCCGCCTTGTTTCCATTGTTCTATAAGACCGCTTGTCCCGACATCGTCATCGTCCAAGTCAACCCGATCGAACGCGACGAGGTGCCGCGTTCTGCGCATGAAATTCAAGATCGCCTGAATGAGGTCAGTTTCAACGGCGCGCTATTGGGCGAGCTGCGGGCGATCGATTTCGTCAACCGGCTGGTCGATTCGGGCACACTATCGCGGGACGACTACATGCGGCCTTTCGTGCATAGAATCAGCGGCGGCCGCTACCTTGAATCATTCCCCGCCTCGTCGAAACTCGATGCCTCCTGGTCCTTGATCGGCAAATTGCATGGGCTTGGGCGGGAGGCCGCCAAGCAATGGCTCGACGAGACCTACGACTCAATCGGCCGGGAAGGCACCCTTAATCTGCGGCTGGCCTATAGCTGACCGATATTGTTATCCTGATCAGAGATTGAGGACGGCGGTTGCCGCGTCCAATACGCTCGTATAACAAAGCCACGGGAAATCCTGTCCCGCTTCTTTCACGCCGTAAGACGTTCCACCGGGACCGAGAGGCGGATAATCAAGCCCTTGGGTTTCCAGTCATAGGAAAGCTCACCTCCGAACTGCCCTGTCACGAGCCGGCGCACGAGCGAACTTCCAAACCCTTCATGTTCCGCCGGTCCGTCGAGGGATGGGCCGCCATGCTCTTTCCAGATCAGCAGAAGTTCGTCCTCCTCCACGGACCAGTCGATATGGACGTAGCCTCCGGGAGACGAGAGAGCCCCATACTTGGCCGCGTTCGTAGTGAGCTCGTGCATGACAAGAGCCATGCTCGTGATGGCGTTCCCGCCGATCGGCAGGCAAGGCCCGGTGACCACGTAGAACCCGTGGTCTTTGAAGCGCTCTGGGCCGACGTAGGGAGCGAAGATCGTTTGGACGAGAGCGTGCAAAGTCGTGTCCTCGCCGGGTTTCTCACCCCCGTTCATCAGGCCAGGTCGCGTGAGCCCGTGGGCGCGCGCCAGCGCCCCCAACCTGTCCCGGACCGCCTCGGCCAGGTCCGCCGGCGTACGGGCGGAACTCGCACTCAGGGTCACCAAGCCACTCGCAACGGCGAAAAGGTTTTTGACGCGATGGCTCATTTCTCTGACGAGAAGATTCTGTTGCTCCTGAGCTCGCCGGCGCGCAGTGATGTCGCGGGCGATTTTTGCTGCGCCGATGATCCTACCTTCAGCATCCTTGAGGGGCGACACAGTCACCGAAATCTCGACCAAACTTCCATCTTTGCGCTGGCGAACGGTTTCATAGTGATCGATGCACTCTCCGCGCCGGATGCGCGAAAGAATATCGGATTCCTCGTTGTGGCGATCCATTGGAATCAAGAGCGTGATAGGCTTGCCGATAACTTCTTCTGCCGTGTAGCCGAAGAGCCTCTCTGCTCCCGGGTTCCAGGTTTTAATGATACCATCGAGGTCTTTGCTCACGATGGCATCATCAGAGGACTCGACGATTGCCCCGAGCCGCTGCGCCAACTGCTCGGTGCGCTTGCGCTCCGTGATGTCGCGGGCGATTTTTGCTGCGCCGATGATCCTGCCTTCAGCATCCTTGAGGGGCGACACACTCAGTGAAACTTCGAACAAACTTCCATCCTTGCGCCGGCGAACGGTTTCATAGTGATCGACGCACTCTCCGCGGCGGATGCGCGAAAGAATATCGGATTCCTCGTTGTGGCGATCCATTGGAATCAAGAGCGTGATAGGCTTGCCGATAACTTCTTCTGCCGTATAGCCGAAGAGCCGCTCTGCTCCCGGGTTCCAGGATTTAATGATACCATCGAGGTCTTGACTCACGATGGAATCCCCAGAGGACGCGACGATTGCGCCGAGCTGCTGCGCTAACTGCTCGGTGCGCTTGCGCTCGGTGATATCAATCAACGTATTCACGGCGCCGGTCAGCGCGCCTGACCGGTCCCACAATGGCGTCGGATACGCAAGGAATGGGACGCGGGTGCCATCCGGACGCTCGGCAGCCGCCTCCGCGCCACGGATCGGACGTCCTTCCTTCAGCGCCACGGCCATGGGGCTCTCATCGTGCCGCATCGGCCTGCCGTCAGGCCAGTACAGTCGCCAGGAGCCGCACCACTCGCTCTTGCCGAGCTCCGGGCGCCAGCCCCAGAGATCAGCTGCCGCCTCGTTGAAGAATGTGATCCGGCCCGCGCGGTCGATTGTGTAAACAGCTGCGGGAAGTGCTTCGAGCAACTCGCCGAATGGTAGCTCGCTGTCGCCCAATGCTGTGTCGGCGCGCCGTGCGGCGGGCATCGGACGCGCGCTTGCCGGGCGCAGTGAGACGGATCCGTCGGTCGAGACACTCACAGAAACCTCCCGTCCTTCCCCATATTTTGTATCGGTTCGCGGCATCGAACGTCTTCGCGGAATTCCGGCGCGCCACAACGCTACGCTCGACAACCATTCTGCCCGACAAGGGGCTCGCAGTCTGTCCTTCTCGTCACATTGCCGCCGTATTTGCGTTTTTAACGCGCCACAGTTCGTTCCGGTTCCGCACACGTTTCGATCGGAAGGGCTGAGCAATGGGGAGACCCCAAGCTACTCAGTTTTCTTTTCTGGCTCACGAAATATTGACCGCGATTGTGGCGTTCAAGGCGGCATTGCATCGGTTCTATGCCGCACGCGCCGAGGGAACTTTTAGAGCCATTTGGACTTCTAAGGCGGTCGGGAAGCGCTACTGCCCCGCCGGAAGGAATCCCCTGCCGCAAAGTGCCGCCAGGGTGGCTCAAAAAGAGGAACTTACCATGGACAACCAGGACGTAATCTCGACGTTGAACGATTTGATCGAAATAAGCCGAGACGGAGAACAAGGCTTCCGCACGTGTGCGGAAGGCGTTGAGAACCCTAATCTTAAGGCGATCTTCGAGGCAGCGGCGCGGC
>DATARJ010000268.1:0-2115 GCA_036264205.1 Methylocella sp. | reverse complement strand
AGATGTCCGCATCGTGATCGAGCCACGCTCCCGCGCGGTCGATCCCGAAATGATGATGGAACAGCTTTTTAGACTGACCGAGCTGGAGAGCCGCTTTCCGATGAACATGAACCTGCTCGCCGATGGCGTCGTGCCCCGCGTGGTCTCGTTCAAGGAGGCCTTGCGGCAATGGCTCGACCATCGCCGCGAGGTGCTTCTGCGCCGCGCGCGGCACCGGCAGGCCGGGATCGTCCACAGACTCGAGCTCGTCGCCGGCATGCTCGTCGTCTTTTTGAATCTCGACGCGGTGATCGGGATCATTCGCGAGGCCGACGATCCAAAGCAGGAGTTGCAGACGACGTTCGACCTTTCCGACGTGCAAGCGACGTACATTCTCGACACAAGACTACGCGGCTTGCGCCGGCTTGAAGAAATGCAGCTGCGCCGCGAAAGCGACGATCTTGCGAAGGAAAAGCGCGAGATCGAGGCATTGCTTGGCGATGAAACCAAGCAATGGAAGACGGTCGCCGCGCAAATTCGCGAGCTCAAGAAGAAATACGGTCCCGAAACAAAGATCGGCCGTCGCCGCACGAGTTTTGGGCAAGCGCCCGATATCGCATGTGCCGATGTCACGGAAGCGATGATCGAGCGCGAACCGGTGACGATCGTGGTTTCCGAAAAAGGCTGGATCCGGGCGCTCAAGGGCCGTGTCACGGATTTGGCCGGCGTGCAATTCAAAGGCGGCGACAGATTGGCCGTGTCGTTTTTCGCCGAGACCACCTCGAAACTCCTCGTTCTCGCCAGCGATGGAAGAATTTTCACGCTCGACGCAAGCAAATTGCCGGGCGGGCGCGGCCAGGGCGAACCGGTCCGTCTGATGGCCGATATTGCGGAAAGCGAGACGATCGCCGCCGTCTTTCCCTACGCGCCCGGTAGGAAGATGCTGGTGGCGGCGAGCGATGGCCGCGGCTTCGTCGCGAGCGAGGACGAGATGGTCGGCGGCACGCGCAAAGGCAAACTGCTTCTGACCGTTGCAAAGCCGGCGGCCGCCGCGCTCATCGTTCCCGTCGAAGGCGACCATGTGGCGGCGATCGGCGAAAACCGTAAGCTTCTGATCTTTCCGCTTGCCCAGTTGCCCGAAATGCCGCGTGGCAAGGGTGTCCGTCTGCAAAAATACAGGGATGGCGGGCTCAGCGATGCCAAGGTCTTTTATCTTGACCAGGGCTTGACCTGGAAAGACTCCGCCGGGCGGACTTTTGGCGTGGGACCAAGCGATTTACGGGATTGGATGGGCAACCGCGCCGAAGCCGGCCGCCTGCCGCCACGTGGGTTTCCGAAGAACAATCGTTTCGGGTGAGGCGAGACGCCCGCCAAATCTATTCCACCCGTTCCCAGCCGTTCATGCCAAGCCGCTCCTGCGGCAGGAAACGCGCTTTATAGGCCATTTTTCGCGAGCCAGCGACCCAGTAGCCGAGATAGACATGCGGCAGGCCGAAACGGCGCGCGCGTTCGATATGATCGAGGATCATATAGGTGCCGAATGAACGGTGCTGTTCACCCGGAACGTAGAAGGAATAAACCATCGACAGACCGTCGGCGAGGAGATCGGTCAGGCAGGCGGCAACGAGCGGCCGCTCGGCCGCCGCCACGGCTCTTTCCTGGGAAACGCGATATTCGACGAGACGGGTTTCGACATGGCTGTCCTCGATCATCGTCGCGTAATCGACGGCCGTCATGTCGGCCATGCCGCCGTCGCCATGCCGCGCGTCGAGATAGCGGCGGAAAAGGGAATATTGCTCGGAGGTGGGCTCGGCCCGCACTACGGTTCCGCAAAGGTCGCGATTGATTTCGACGACCCGGCGGAAATTCCGCGACAAGCGGAATTCATTGACCTTGATGCGGACCGACACGCAGGCGCGGCAATTTTCGCAGGCAGGGCGGTAAGCGATGGTCTGCGAACGCCGGAATCCCGATTGGGTGAGCTGGTCGTTCAGGGCCACGGCGCGGCGGCCGATCAAATGGGTGAAGACCTTGCGCTCCTGCCGGCTGGGCAAATAAGGGCACGCCGAAGGCGAGGTCAGATAAAACTGCGGTGCGTCGCGCGGTTCTCGCGTCAATCTCGCGGACCTTCTTTTT
>DATARJ010000250.1:0-2247 GCA_036264205.1 Methylocella sp. | reverse complement strand
GCTGCGATCCATGCCCTGCTTGCCCGGACGCGAGCAACAACGGATTCGCTCGCCGCGGCGGTCGCGGCCGCAGGATTTGCCGTCTTTCTTTTGACCGGGGATTCCCGGGTCCTCTTCGCCAATGCTAAAGCCGAAGACCTCGTGCGGCGTCAGTTGGGCTTGCGGTATGAGCGCGGGCAGCTTGCGGCAACGAGCCTGGCGCTCACCGCGCGCTTGCATGCGCTAGCGCGCGCAGGGTCGCGGCCCGGAGGGGCCGAAGGCGATATAAGCGGCACCCTTGAGCTAAGCCGCGGCGAAAATCGCCCGCCGCTTCTCGCCCATGTCATCCCGCTTGGCCCGAACCGCGCGGTGGCGATCTTCGATGTCGATCGACCAGCCGTTGCCGTCTTCGTCGTCGATCCAACTGCCGGCATTGGCGCCCAAATCCAGCGCTTTGCCGCAAGATTCGGGCTGACCGTTGCCGAAGCACGCGTTCTCGCGGAAATCATTGGTGGAGACGGGCTTCTCGCCGCCGCCGCGCGGCTAAAAGTCACCGAGGCGACGGCGCGCACCCACGCGCAGCGCATTCTCGCGAAAACCGGAACCACCCGCCAGACGGAACTCATCCGCCGGTTTTTTGAGACCGCTTTGCCCGGTTCGCCGGCCACCGCCTGAATTTCCAAAAAATTTTTACGCTTTTTTTTCTGGCATCATCGGTTGCGATGACGACAAAGCCGGAAGCGTGAGCGATCCTCCGACTGCAAGTTCTAAGTCGTATTGTTAGAGCGAACCGATATCCACGTCTCTTGCAAACACCTTTGCGACCGAGACCTTTGCCATGACCAAGGAAGATGACCTTCATGCCGCGATAGATTTGATCTACGAGGCGGTGCTCGACGACACTCTCTGGCCTAGCGCACTAACGAGTATTGCCGATGCCATGGGGACGGCGCAGATTGGCTTGCTCACCTTGGACCGCCGCGCCCGTACATATGATTCTATTGCGCCACGTACCGATCCGGTCATGGACGCGATCTTCAAGAAATATTGGGCCTTCCATAATCCGCTTTGGCCCCGCACGATCGCGCGGCCAGTCGGGGAGATATTCCTGCTCGACAGCCTGATCCCGCGAAAGGACTTCGTCGCCACTCCCTTCTTCAATGAGTGGATGCGCCCGGCCGGGTTCTCGATTGCGTCGATGGGTGCCAATTTGCTCGTCGGGAACGAGATTTCGACAAATATCTCCGTTGCCAATGCGCCCGGGAAAGATGAAATAACTGACGAGCAGATGCTTGTCTTCGAGGCCGCGATGCGGCACGTGGAACGCGCCGTTCGTATCCATCGTGAGCTTCGGATGCGCGATCTCGACCATGACACGGCGCCTGATCGGCTTGAGAGCTTGCGCCGGGGCGTGATGCTGGTGGACGGCGCCTCGAGGGTGGTGTTTGCCAATACGGCGGCCCGGGCGCTGCTCAATTCTGCCGGCGGGCTCGCTCTAGAAGCCGGCTGCCTTCGCAGCACTGACGGTTCGGATGCTCTTCTGCGAGAATTGGTCGTCTCCTGCAAGCGCAAGGCCCACACACGAAACGGTCCGGGCGGAGGAATTTCGATTCGCGTCGGCCCGCACCGGTCACTGCGTGTAACCGTGACGCCGCTGCGGGTCAAGGGTACCGTCGCAGAACTTCCGTGGCTCGGCTTGCAAATTCCCGTGGCCATTGTCACGGTATCCGCTCCCTCGACGGAAAATTCGCTCAACTGACCGGCGTGATGTCACCCACCGGTCATCGGATGCAAATCGCGGACCATGGCTTTCATCCGCTCGTCGAGCACATGGGTATAAATTTGCGTCGTTGAAATATCGGCGTGGCCGAGCAATTCCTGCACAATGCGCAAATCCGCGCCGTTTTGCAAAAGATGACTCGCGAAGGCATGGCGGAGCACATGAGGGCTTATCCGTGCGGAGCCGATTCCCGCCGCGGCGCCGCACGCCTTGAGGTCGCGGGCAAATGCCTGGCGCGCAAGATGGCCGCTGGCGCTATCGGCCGGAAACAGCCAATGGCCAGCCGCCGCCCCGGCCACAGTTTTCTTTTGAAACGCACGATATGCCGCAATCGCCCGCCGCGCCTCGCTAGGTAGCGGGACCAGCCGTTCCCGCCCGCCCTTGCCGCGAACGTGGATGAAAGGCTCCTTCGTTTGCGCCGCGCTCGACGGCAAGGTCACGAGTTCGGAAACCCGCAGACCCGTCGCGTAAAGAAGTTCGAGCAGGCA
>DATARJ010000017.1:0-4637 GCA_036264205.1 Methylocella sp. | reverse complement strand
ATGACCACGCCATATTCATCGACCACCAGGGCAAAATGGGTTTTGCGTTTCAAGAACGCCTGGAGCTGATCCCGAACCGGGGTTGATTCCGGCACGAACCAAGGCTCGAGCGCAATTTTTTCGACTTTGAAATCCTTGACTCCGCCGCTGGCCGCGTCGAGCGCGCGCAAGAGATCCTTGGCGTGCAGCACGCCGACGATATTTTCCGGCTGGCCGCGCCAGAGCGGCAGTCGCGAATAAGGCGCGGCGACCACCTCGCCAATTAAATCTCGGGAGGGCAAATCGGCGTTGAGGGCGAGCATTTTGGTGCGATGAACCATAACGTCTGACACTTCGAGATCGCGAAGATCGAGCAGGCCACCGAACATGTCACGGTCGGAACGTCCGACGCCGCCCTCCCGATGCAGAAGATCTACCGCGCCTTTCAGTTCTTCGTGCCCGGACAGAATCGATTGCCGCCTGCTCGTATCGATGCCGACGACTTTCAAGAATCCGCGCACCAGCACTTCAACGCCGATGAGGACAGGCCCGAAGATGGCGACGAAAAACGATATCACGCGAGCGACGAGAAGCGATGTGCGGTCTGGGTAATTGATCGCCACGGTTTTCGGCATCACTTCGGCGAAAACGAGCAGAAGCACGGTCATGAGCCCGGTTGCATAGAGCGCGCCGCGCGCGCCGGCGAGTGCGACGAGGACGCTGGTCAAAAACGCCGAGGAGGCGACACTGACGAGCGTGTTGCCGAGAAGCGTCGCGCCAATCAGCCGCTCCCGGCTCGCAAGCAGCCGGTTGACGAGGGCCGCGCGCCGGTCGCCATTTTTCTCCAAGGCATGCATGCGCGCGCGGGAGGCGGCGGTAAGCGCTGTCTCCGAAGCCGAGAAAAATGCCGATAGCGCTACGCATAAGAAGATGGTTGCGATCGCGAGCCAAACATCGACCGGTAAAACGTCGGCACTCGCGCCGTTCATGACGTTAATGTCCAGTATTCAATTCATCTTGAAGAAAGCCGCGGATCTCCGTGACTTCGACCGTCTTGTCTATGAAGCAATCGCCGATTGCCCGCGCAAGGATGAAGGTGAGGCCGCCATGCTCGACCTTTTTGTCTTGATACATGGCTTCGAGGATCGCGTCGGGGCCCACGTTCCAGCCAGGGATGCCAGCGATGCGTACGGGCAGGCCAACTTCTTGCAGATGCGCTTCCACCCTTGCTTGGTCCTGCAGGCCGCAAAGTCCGCGGCGCGCCGAGAAGCGGAACGCGCAAGCCATGCCAATCGCGACCGCCTCGCCATGCACAAGCCTTGCTCCGTCATAGGAGGTGAGGCGCTCGAGCGCATGGCCAAAGGTATGGCCGAGATTGAGTAGCGCCCGTTCGCCCGTCTCGTACTCGTCGCGTGCGACAATCGCCGCCTTGGCCTTGCAGCATGTTGCGATCGCATGAACGCGCGCGGCTCCCCCCGCGAAGACCGCGCGCCAATTGGCTTCTAGCCAGGCGTAGAATCCCGCGTCGCCAAGGAGGCCATATTTGACAACTTCGGCGTAGCCAGCGCGAAATTCGCGCGGCGGCAATGTTTCAAGCGTGTCGGTGTCCGCGATGACGAGCGAAGGCTGATGGAAGGCGCCGATCGAATTCTTGCCGTGCGGGGAGTTGATCCCGGTCTTGCCGCCTACCGACGAATCGACCTCGGCCAAAAGCGTTGTCGGTACCTGAATGAGGCGCATTCCGCGCCGGACCGTCGCCGCGGCAAAACCCGCAAGATCGCCGATGACGCCGCCGCCGAGCGCGACGATCACATCGCCGCGTTCGAGTCTCGCGCCGATCAGCGCATTACATACCTGGGCATAAACATCGAAGCTTTTCGAACCTTCGCCGGATGCTACAATCACCTTTGAATGGCGGATAAAAGCCTGGTCGAGGGCTCTTTCCAAGGCAGGCAAATGCAGTTTGGCGACATTTTCGTCGGTGACGATCGCGCAAGCCGCCCGAGGTGCTAGCCGGTGAATATGGTTGCCGGATTCCGCGATCAGCCCCGCGCCAATCAAGATCGGATAGCTCCGCGCGCCGAGCTCCATGCTGACTTGGGCCTGGAGCTCCATGCTGACTTGGGCCTGGTTCGAAGAAGGTTGCGGACCGGCGCCCTGTTGCCGATGCGGAACGGTAATGGCTTTTGGCCTTGCTGCTAGCGGGGTCAAGTCGGGCGAAGATCGCAAAAAACGCTCGATGCCCGCAATAGCTTCCTCGACCGCGAGTTCATGCGGCCCATCCCGCGAAACGACGGTGACGTCGGCCAGGGCGTAGACCGGATAACGCTGTTCCAAAAGCGTCCGCAGGGTTTGCTCGGCGTCGCCGCCCTGCAGAAGCGGACGATGCGAGCGTTTGCGCACGCGGCGCCAGAGCACGTCCGGATCCGCTTTAAGCCAAATCGATATTCCAGCCAAGGCGATCCTGGCCCTTGTCTCCTGGTTCATGAAAGCGCCGCCGCCACTCGCAAGCACACGCGGGCCGTCGCGCAACAGACGCGCCATGACGCGGCGCTCTCCATTGCGGAATGAGTCCTCGCCGTGCCGGGCGAAAATTTCTGTAATCGACAGGCGCGCCGCGGCTTCGATCTCCTCATCGGCATCGACGAATTCGAGGCCAAGCTCCTGCGCAAGACGCCGGCCGGTCGCGGTCTTGCCTGATCCCATGAGTCCGATGAGGACAATCGAGCGCCGCCCAAGCGCCGCCACGAGCGAAGCCACGCGCCGGTTGCGCGCGCGATCCGTCTCTGTCTCGGCTCCAGATGCGATGCCGCTGCTCATGGGGTTAAGTGTAGCACGTGGGCGAGCCCGATTTAAACGGGACTTTTGGGCTTTTGTTTTGCGGGCCGGCCGCCCGGCAGCCATTCGATGGGGCAGGAAGCACGCCAACATAATCAATTGTTTTTGCATGTATTTCATCGTCGGGCGCCGCGCCCGGTCGAAATTACGGTAAATAGGGATCATTCGCAGCCGCGGCGTTGCGGCGATGAAATTTCCGCGCGCCTCATTTGACCAGCATGACCTTCGCGTCGCCTTGCCTGCGCAATAAATTGAGCGTCACATCTCGCCCGTGCCGATGCAGTCTGAGGTCGAGGCGCGACTTGCCGAGACTCAACTGGTTCAAGGTCACATAATCCAGAAAGGCGGGCATGACGGGATCGCGGAATGACACCGAATTGGCTTCATGACGGAGGTCCATGCCGAGACAGGCCCCGAGAAAGGCAAAAGGCGCTGCCGACGCCCAGGCTTGTGGCGCGCACGCAACGGGATAGGCCGTCGGCCCGCGGCGCGGTTTGCGGATGAAGCCGCAGAATAACTCAGGCAGGCGGCGCAACTCCTGGTACGCCGCCGCCTCGAACATCGCAGAGAAGACTTTGGCCGCGTGCCAGCGGAAGCCATAACGGACAAGACCAAGCGCGATCATCGCATTGTCGTGCGGCCAGACCGAGCCATTGTGATAGGAAATCGGATTGAATCGCGCCTCGCCGCTCGCGACCGTTCTGATCCCCCAACCGCTGAACGAATCCCGGCCAAGCAATGTCTCGACGACGCGCGCCGCGCGCTCCGGCGCGGCGATCCCCGTGAATAGCGCATGGCCCGCATTCGATGTCCGGACCCGGCATGGACTTTTGTCTCCATCGAGCGCCAAGGCATAGGTGCCAAGATCCTCGCACCAAAATGCCGCCTCGAATTTCTGTTGCAGCGAGTGCGCCTCGCCGTGCAACTCGGTTTCGAGATCATATTCGCCCACGCGATGCGCAAGTTTCGCGGCGTGCGTCTTGGCCGCGAACACATAACCCTGCACTTCGCAAAGCGCGATCGGCCCTTCGGCAAGCGCGCCATCGGCGTGAAAGATCGAATCATAAGAATCCTTCCAGCCTTGATTGACAAGGCTGGCCCCGCTCTGCCCCGCATATTCGACAAAACCATCTCCGTCCGCGTCGCCGAACGTCTCGATCCATTGCAGAGCCATCAGGATATTCGGCCAAATCGCGGCAATTGTTTCGATGTCGCCGGTCCGGTCGAAATACATGCCGGCCAGCATGACATAAAGCGGGGTGGCATCGACGGTGCCGTAATAGAGCCTGAACGGCACTTCGCCCAGACTCGCCATTTCCCCGTTCCGGGTTTCATGCAGGATCTTGCCTGGCTGCGCGTAGGCGACGGGATCGAGGGTTTTCGCTTGGGTCGCGGCGAGAAAATGCAAAACGCCCTTGGCGACGGACGGGTCGAGCCATAGGAGCAGCATGGCCGTGATGATTCCGTCGCGTCCGAAAGCCGTGCTGTACCACGGAATGCCCGCGTACGGATAAAGCCCATGGCTCGTCCGCGTCATCAGCATGTAGAGGTCGGCGGTGGCTTGCCGGCAGATTTCATTGAAAAGTTCATTCGAGCTTTCGATCGTCGCGATGCCGGTCGTCTTGCCCCGGATCGCGCGCCGCCGCGCCCGGAACGCACGTTCAAAGGGACTGATTCGCGGCTCGTTCTTGTCCTCGCAAAGAATCGAGACAAAGAGGGACATCCTGGCATTGGGCGCAAGCTCGAATTCAAACGTCGCGCGCTTTGTCTCAAGGTGAGAGGGCGGCGGCCAGAAGCGCAATTCCGTCTTGCGCTTTACA
>DATARJ010000016.1:0-26116 GCA_036264205.1 Methylocella sp. | reverse complement strand
CTGGCGAAAAGCTCCGGCGCCACCTGGCAATCCGCCGCCGCGGCATTCTCCGTTACTTGGTCGGAACGGCTTGCGCCGATGATCGCCGAGGACACCTCCGGCCTGCGCAACACCCAGGCAAGCGCGAATTGGGATAAATTCACGCCCGCTTCTCTTTCAGCAATAAGCTTCACCTGCTGCACGGCCGTCAACACCGGAGCCCGCAGCCACTCTTCCGGCAGCATGGCGCCCATTGATGCATGGGACGCCCTAGACCCAGCCGGCGGCGGTGCATCCGGCCTGTATTTGCCGGTCAGCACACCCTGAGCGAGCGGCGACCAGACGATCTGGCCGATGCCGAGCTCGGCGCAACGAGGAAAAATCTCGTCTTGAGGAAAGCGCCAAAGGAGCGAATATTGTGGCTGACTCGATACGAAGCGCGCGACGCCGGGCATTTTTGCCGCCGCCTCGATCTTGTCGAGCGGCCATTCGCTAAAGCCAATATACCGCGCCTTTCCCTGACCGACGGCCGCAGTCAAAGCCTCCATCGTTTCGTCGAGCGGAGTTTCCTCGTCAAAGCGGTGACATTGATAGAGATCGATGTAGTCTGTCTTAAGCCGCTTCAGCGAAGCGTCGAGCTGCTTGACGATCTGAACGCGCGACAGCCCCCGGTCCGTGTCGCTCATCGGAAAAAAAACCTTGGTCGCCAGAATGTAGGATCCGCGATCGATGCCATGCAGTGCCTCGCCGAGCACGCTCTCCGCCGCGCCGCGGCCATACACATTCGCGGTGTCAAAAAAGTTGATCCCGAGGTCGAGCGCCTTATGGACGCAGGTAACCGCCTGGCGCTTTTCGACGCCGCCCGAAAAAGTTAGCCAGGAGCCGAGCGAAATGGTCGAAACCCGCAGGTCGCTGGCGCCAAGCTGGCGGTATTTCAAGGGCAAGCTCCCAAGATCAAGCTCTTAAGGCGAAGGCAAAGTCCGCGCATACTACGCCACCGGTTCCGACCGGGAGACGGCCGGCTGCGAACAAGACGTGTCTCCGCACGCGATTGCGTCCCGTCCGCGGGGTTTTGTCCTTTCAAGGTCTTTACGAGCGTTTTCTCGCGCGGATAAAACCTTGACGCAAGCCCGCCGCTCAGCCCCGCCCGTCGCTCGCCAAAATCCCGGATCGCTTGTATTTGCTCCCGAGGGAGTCCAGGCAATTTGGAATGCCAAATGCTCCAACGCCGCGGGCCACCAACATCTTACTTGAGATGCTGAGCGAGAAACTTGTTCATCTCGAACATATTCACTTTGTTCTTTCCGAACACCGCAGCCAACTTTTCATCGGCGAGAATTTCCCGCTTGTTCGCTTCATTTTGCAGCTTGTGCTTCTTGATATACTCCCACATTTTGCTCACGACCTCGGTACGCGGCAAAGGGTCCGGCCCCACCACGGCCGCGAGCTCCTTCGACGGCTGCAAGGGCTTGGCGAAGGCACCTGGCACGGGCTTGGCCTTTTCGGCCTCACTCGCTTTCGAAGTCTTGCCCTTTTCGGGTGCGCCCTTGCCGGGCGTGGCTTTTTTACCTGTCGTCATCCGTTTGCCTCCATTGGTTTAGCGCGAGCACATGCCGGGCGCGACACTGCCTCCGGCTCGCGTTATTTGAACGAGCTTGACATGACGGAACGCCAACCGTCGCGCTCCGTCAAGCCGCCCACACAATCTTTATCGAAGCGGGCTCGCGACCGGGTCCGGCCTGCCGCAAAACCTGCCCGGGATCGGACTTGCCTGAAAAGAACCGGCGGACCGGCTCGCGAACTCCATTGATTTCTGATTCGCCTCACAATTTAAGTCACTTCCTCGCCGGTTGGCCGATTTTCGGCTGAAATTGGCGGAAGGGATCGAAAGTTTTGGGGAAAACTGGGTTTCTTGGGAAATTGGCTTAGAGGCTTGCTGATCACATGGAACACTGTGAACGGCAAGGAATCAGTCAAAATCAATACGTTGAGCGTATCCTCGAAAAGTCTGGCGGCATCTAGGCAACCCGCCGCCTCTGGCCGCCGTGCGGTCAGAGCATGGCTTCCGCCGCGTTTTCCATGTGGCGTTTGGTTAGCGCCTCACGCACTTTTTCCATGGCCCGGCTCTCGATCTGGCGCACTCGTTCCTTTGAAATGCCGAGGCGATCGCCCAAAGTTTCAAGCGTCGCCGCTTCCTCGGCGAGGCGGCGCTCGCGGAGAATTCGCCGTTCGCGCTCGGAAAGCGCGGTCAAGGCCTCGTTCAGCCAGGCAACTCGCCGATCGGTGTCGAGAGCAAGGCCAACCAGCTCGTCCGGGCGCGGCTTGTCGTCGACGAGCATCGCCATTCGCTCCACGGCGACAGCGGACTCACTGTCCGCGATCGGCGCATTCAAGGACACATCGGGGCCCGAGAGACGCGCGTCCATGACCTCGACATCTGAGCGGGACACACCGAGCACCCCGGCGATTTGGCTGAAAATTTCTGTCCCGGTGCGCGTATCGCCTCCCTGCGCCAGTTTCGCGCGCAGCCGGCGGAGATTAAAAAAAAGCGCCTTTTGCGCCGAGCTTGTTCCGCCACGAACAATCGACCAATTATGCAAAACATAATTTTGCATAGAGGCGCGGATCCACCACGTCGCATAGGTTGAAAAGCGTACTTCGCGGTCCGGTTCGAATCGCGCAGCGGCCTCCAAGAGCCCGACGTGGCCCTCCTGAATCAGATCGGCAAGCGACAAGCCATAATGGCGAAAACGCACCGCAAGCGCGATCACCAGCCGCATATGCGCCCGCGCGAGCTTATGCATGGCCTTCTCATCGCCCTGATTTTTCCACCGCAAGGCAAGCGCATGTTCTTCGTCGCGCTCAAGATACGGAGCGGCTACCGCCGCGGCGAGGAAATGTTCGCCCACCTCAGCTAATTGAGCCATGATCGTCGCCCATCGCGTTCAAAAGCGCCGCGTCGCGCGCGATGCCCTGCGACTTTGCGGTTCAGTCCGCCGCGATGGAGAAAAACAAACATCTTGCCCGCCGGTCGACCGCCAAGTCCTGCTGATAAACGATTGCCTGGCTTGGCTGGTTCCCCGCAGCAGGGCCTCGTGCGCGCCGGAGCTAGAGCAGGTCCCGAAAAAACTCGCTCCGCATTTTCGATAAGGATCTACGCCAAGATACTGATTTTGAGCGATTCCTTGTCGAGCAAAAGCATCCGTGTCGACAGGACTCTATTTAGCTTTTTGGCGCTTGGCCGGCGGCAATGGAACCCGGTTTCACCGTAGAGATTGTGGCGAAGATCATGTAAAATCATCCGGTTTCGAGCACGAGTTGATCCCATGTGAGCGGAAACCCGTTTCTGACCGGCGCCGTCCGAAAAAAATTCCCGCCCCAAGCTTACCGCTTGCCCATTGGCGGTGTCTCCATCATATTTTAGAATAATTCCTGTTCCTCTATCCAGCTCCGGCTTTGAACCGGATGTTTGGGAGAATTCCATGTTCATCGAGACCGAAGCCACACCCAATCCCGCGACCTTGAAATTTCTGCCCGGCCGCCCCGTCTTGACGCAAGGTACGCTCGACATCAGAGACGCGGAAGGCGCCGGACAATCGCCTCTCGCGCAGGCGCTGTTCGCGATCGACGGCGTCTCCGGCGTGTTTTTTGGCTCGGACTTCATCTCGGTCACGAAATCCGGTAGCGACTGGCCGAACCTCAAACCGGTGGTCCTCGGCGCCATCATGGAGCATTTTGTTTCGGGCGAACCGTTACTCATCGGCGAAGGCGATGGCGCCGGCCAAGGCGACGGCGAGGAGTTCTTCGCGGGCGACGATGCCGAGATCGTGGTAACGATCAAGAAACTGATAGAAACGCATGTCCGTCCGGCCGTTGCCAACGATGGCGGTGATATCAAATTTCGCGGTTTTCGCAATGGAACCGTCTATCTCGCCATGAAGGGGGCGTGTTCCGGCTGTCCTTCGTCGACCGCGACGCTCCGGCACGGGATCGAGAATTTGCTCAAGCATTACGTCCCCGATGTCCGCGCGGTCGAACAAATCTAATTTCCGGGGTTTAGCCCGGTCCGTTCCCCGCATTTGACCTAGGTTAGGGCAAGTTTGCGCATTGGCACATGAAAATATTGGCGATCGACACCGCGCTTCCTGCGATTTCGGCCTGCGTCCTTGACGATGGCGCGGATTGCCCGCAAGCGATCGAGACTATTGCGATGGAGCGGGGCCATGCGGAAGCACTTTTGCCGTTAATCGACCGGGTCATGGCCCGCGTCGCCGGCGGTTTTGCATCGCTCGGGCGCGTGGCGGTGACGGTCGGCCCTGGGTCCTTCACCGGGCTTCGCGTCGGTATCGCCGCCGCGCGCGCGATCGGGATCGCATGCAAGATTCCGGTCACCGGGGTTTCGACCCTGGCGGCCCTGGCCGCGCCCTTGATTCTCGAGCAAAAGCCAGGTCTCGTCGCCGCTGCGATCGACGCGCGCCGGGGCAATGTTTTCTTTGCTGTTTTCGGGTTGGACGGAAGGGCCGTCCTGGCGCCTCGGATGGAGCCGGCGCGCGAGGCCGTGCGCTCGCTTGGCGCGGGTCCCGTGCGGCTCGCCGGATCGGGCGCGCCGCTGCTCGCAATCGAGGCCCCGGCGGCCGGGACAGAGATCTGGCTCGCCCATGAAAATGCTGGATTAGACATTGTTTTTGTTGCAAAACTCGGTCTTCTCGCCGATCCCGTGGTGACGCCGCCGCGGCCCTTCTACCTGGCACCCCCGGGCGCCAAGGTGCGGGAGGCGGCACAGTTGCAACCGGCGGCGTCGTGAACCGAAATGATCAATTGGCCGTCCAAAGCTGCGCCTTGCATCCGGCCCATCGGTGCCGAGCGGAGCGGGGAATGCGCCGCCATCCACGCGACGAGCTTCGCCTATCCCTGGAAGGAAGCGGATTTTGAACAGCTTTTTGTCGCGTCCGGGACGTTCGCGGAGGGCGCGATCGAAGCCAAGGAGGAGCATTTGGCGGGTTTTGTCCTCTCCCGCGCCGCCGCCGGCGAGGCCGAAATCCTGACGATCGCCGTCGCACCGCGATGGCGCCGCCGCGGGATCGCAAGCAGTCTTCTGGCGCCGCATCTGTCTGGACTCGCCGCGAGCCGGATCAACCGGTTGTTTATCGAAGTCGATGTCGAAAATACTGCCGCCCGCGCCCTTTATGCGAATTTCGGCTTCGAGCAGGTGGGCGAGCGTAAAGCCTATTACCGCACCGCCGGCGCCCGGTTGGTAGGGGCTCTCGTTTTGCGGCGCGACTTGCTATAATGTATTTTTCTTGGGAAGGCTTTCCTTTGCAGATTCTTCGCCAAACCAGCCTAGGACTTTAGAGAATGGGAGCTGATTTGCATAAGTCTTGAAGGGAGCATGGAGTGAGCCCGAGAACGTCAGAGATTTCTTTGCCTGTTGAGCTTGCCGCCGAAGTCGCGTCCGCGGAATGGCATATCCGAATCCGATGCGTAGTTCGCCGTGAAATTCTCCCGCCGCCATAGAAGGAAAGCAATGCCGGTTTTCGATCGATCGCGTGCTGCCCGACGCGTTTCCGGCGAACCCGGACAAAGCCCGCGCCGGCTATTCGTGAAGTCTTACGGCTGTCAGATGAACGTCTATGACGCGCAAAGGATGGCCGATGGCCTGGCGCCGGCAGGCTATGCCTTGACCGCGCAGGTGGAGGACGCCGACGTTGTCATCTTGAATACGTGCCACATCAGAGAGCGCGCCGCCGAGAAGGTTTTTTCCGAATTAGGCAAGCTGCGCGCTCTTAAGGCCGCGCGCGCGTCGGCCGGGCAGGAGACCAAAATCATTGTCGCCGGTTGCGTCGCGCAGGCCGAAGGGGAGGAAATTTTCCGGCGCCAAAAAGCGGTGGATGTCGTCGTTGGGCCGCAAAGCTATCACCGCTTGCCCGAGCTTTTGCGCCGCGCCGAAACTTCCGGCGAGATCCTTGCCACGGATTTTCCCGCCGAAAGCAAGTTCGATCACCTCGCCGCGCCTTCACCGCGCCAAATCCGCAAGCGCGGCGTCAGCGCTTTCGTAACCGTCCAAGAAGGCTGTGATAAATTCTGCACGTTCTGCGTGGTGCCCTACACGCGCGGCGCGGAAGCCTCGCGGCCGGTCGAAGGCATCGTTGCGGAAATCGAAATGCTGGCCGCCGCGGGCGTCCGCGAGGTGAGTCTGATCGGCCAAAACGTCAATGCCTATCATGGCCGAACGCCGGAAGGCGCCTTCGCTTCGCTTGCCGAGCTGATCTCGCGCGTTGCCGAGGTGCCGGGCATCGCCCGCATCCGCTATACGACGAGCCATCCAGGCGATATGGATGCGAGCCTCATCCAGGCCCATCGCGATCAAGCACGCTTAATGCCCTTCCTGCATCTGCCGGTTCAATCCGGTTCCGACAAAATCCTCGCCGCGATGAACCGCGGGCACACGCGCGCCGGCTACCTCGCGCTTATCGCGGAAATCCGCGGCGCGCGGCCAGACATCGCCATGTCCTCCGATTTCATCGTTGGCTTTCCTGGCGAAAACGAAGAGGATTTCGCGGCGACCTTGGATTTGGTCGAAGAGGTCGGGTTTGCGAACGCCTTTTCGTTCAAATATTCGCCCCGCGCCGGCACCCCCGCGGCCGAGATGCGAGATCAGATCTCCGAGTCCGTCAAGTCGGAGCGGCTCGCCCGGCTTCAGGCCCTCCTCGACCGGCAGCGGCAGACATTCAATCGCAAAATGGCCGGGCGCACGCTCGACGTGCTGATTGAAAAACCGGGTCGGCACGTGGGCCAAATCGCCGGCAAGTCGCCCTATCTCCAGCCTGTTCAGATCGAAGGGAGCCTCGATCGCATCGGCGAAATTGTTCGTGCCGATATCGCCTCCGCTGGCGCCAATTCGCTCTTCGGGCGGCTCTTGCCGGACCGGGCCGCGCGCGAGGCGCCTCCTTGAAACCACCGGATCGTTCAGCCCCGTTTATGCGGCAAGAACTCAAGCGAACTCCGGGCGAGGACGCCGCCGCCGAGATAACCTTGGCCTTCGACGACAATCGCCATGCCTCGCTCGTCTTCGGACAATACGATCAGAACCTTGCGAAGCTCGAACGCAGGCTCGGCGTGATCGCCAATGCGAATGGCAATCACGTGACGATCAAGGGGCCGGCGGTGGCGTGCGAACGTGCGCGCCTGGTTTTGGAAAACCTCTATGCGCGGGTCGAGCTTGGCCAGGCGGTAGGGCTCGGCGATGTCGATGGCGCGATCGAGGAAGGTGCCATGCAAGGCACTTTGTTCCCCAAGGAGGACGAGGCAGGGCGCGCCGTTTTCGAACAAATTGGCACCCGCCGGCGCGGTACGGTCCGCGCGCGCAACGCGGCGCAAGACCTCTACCTCCGCGCGATGAAACGCCACGAGCTGGTTTTCGCCGAGGGGCCCGCCGGCACCGGCAAGACTTGGCTTGCCGTCGGCTTCGCGGTTCTTTTGCTGGAACAAGGCGCGGTCGAACGTCTGATCCTGTCGCGGCCCGCGCTGGAAGCCGGCGAAAGGCTAGGTTTCCTGCCCGGCGACATGCGCGACAAGGTCGATCCTTATTTGCGGCCGATCTACGACGCGCTCGCCGATTTCATGGATGCCCGCCTGCTCGAACGCGGCATGCAAATTGGGATGATCGAGGTCGCTCCCCTCGCGTTCATGCGCGGGCGAACCTTGAGCAACGCCTGCGTCCTGCTCGACGAGGCACAAAATGCGACTTCGATGCAAATGAAAATGTTTTTAACGCGCCTCGGCGAAGGATCGCACATGATTGTCACGGGAGATCCGTCGCAAACCGATCTACCGCCCGGCCACAAGTCTGGGCTCAGCGAGGCGATCGAACTTCTCTCCGGGCTTGAGGGAATAGGCCACGTCGTCTTCAGGGAAGCCGACGTCGTCCGCCACGATCTCGTGCGCCGAATCGTCGGCGCCTATGAGGCGGCGGCGCGGTCAGCCAAGGGCGAGGGACGGCGGACATGATTCCCGTAATCGACGTTGCGATCGAAGCTGAAGATTGGACGTCCCTTGACGCCCCTTCGCAACTTGCCGAGGCCACGATCCTCGCGGCGATCGGGGAAAGCGGCGTCGCGCTGGCGGCGAACGCCGAAATCAGCGTCGTGTTCTGCGACGACCGCTTCATCCGCGACCTCAACCGCAAATGGCGTGGTATCGATAAGCCAGCCAATGTTCTTTCTTTTCCGGCCGGGGGGGATGCGGCCTCGGCGCCGCTCCTTGGCGATATCGTCATCGCGTTCGAGACCGCCTCGCAGGAAGCCTCCGAAGCAGGGAAGCCGTTGCGCGATCACGTCGCCCATCTTCTGGTGCATGGCTTTTTGCATCTTATCGGACACGATCATATCGGGGCGGCCGAAGCCGGGACGATGGAGGCGCTCGAGCGCACGATTCTCGACAGGCTCGGGATTGCCGATACCTTCCGGGAATCGTTGATCGAGGAAGCAGCCGACGCCAATGACTGAACATGACCCCGCCAGCGAGGCAGGCAAAACAGGTCCCGGCGGAAAGCCAAGCCTATTTGACCGGTTGCGCGCTTTGTTCGGCCTCGGGGGACTATCGATTCGCGACGACATCGCGGATGCCCTCGCCGATACATCGATCGAGGACGATCTTTCCCCGCAAGAGCGCGCGTTGTTGAAGAACGTCCTCGCCTTGCATGAAGTGCAAGTCGGCGATGTGATGGTTCCCCGCGCCGACATCGTCGCCGCGTCGCTTCAAACCCGGCTCGCCGATGTGCTTGAGGTGTTTCGCACCGCCGGCCATTCGCGCCTGCCCGTGCACGGCGAAACCCTCGACGATCCGCGCGGCATGGTGCATATCCGCGATTTTGTCGCTTACCTCGCCGCCGCCGCGCCGCCCCCCCATCGGACGGAGAGCGCCGCGGGTTCGGCGCCCACAGAGCCGGAGGCCGAAGCTGCCGCAAGCTGCCGCTGGCCACGCCGCGGCTTGGATATGTCTTTATCGCAGGCCAATATTCTCCGCCCGCTTCTGTTCGTTCCCGCGTCCATGCCGGCCCTCGATCTACTGGTAAAGATGCAAGCCACGAGAACCCACATGGCGCTCGTCATCGACGAATATGGCGGCACCGAAGGTCTGGCGTCGATTGAGGACATCGTGGAAATGATTGTCGGCGATATCGAGGACGAACACGATTCCGGTGAAAGCCCGAAGATCGAAGCCGCCACGGATGGAAATTTCATCGTGGACGCGCGTGCCGGTCTTAGCGACGTTTTCCACGCGATCGACGCCGATCTCACCGCGATCGGCGACGCCGAGGAGGTCGACACGTTGGGGGGGCTCGTCACGGCCCTCGCGGGGCATGTTCCGGCGCGCGGCGAAATCATTGTCGAGGACGGCATCGAATTCGAAGTGGTGGACGCCGACCCCCGCCGCGTCAAGCGGGTCAAGATCCGCATGGCCGGCGCGCCTCCGCGCCCCAAGCAAAGCGGGGAAAGCCCCGCTCTTGGCGAGCTTGCCAAACAAGGCGACCCTCCGGCGAAGGGTGGCGGATAACACCCTTCGCCGGAATGCGCTTTCGCGCATGGTTTGATCCAACGGACGGGAAAGACGCGAAAGGCCTTCGTGCGACCTCTCTAGTAATCATGACTGCGTTCGGGAAAGCCCGCCATGCTCGCGATCGCCGCTTCGATCATTCTCGCCTCTGGGTGGCGGCGCCGCCTGATCGCGCTCGCCGCCGGCGCCACCGGCGCGCTCGCGATGGCGCCTTTCAATTTTTTCCCCGCGCTCGCGATCCCGATGACCGTTGCCGTTTGGCTGATCGACGGTTGCGCGGAGACGCGCAAAATGCTGCCCGGGCGGCGGTTTGGTTTGGGCTTGCCTGTCGCGGCCTGGCGCGCCTTCGGCGCCGGCTGGTGGTGGGGCTTTGGTTATTTCCTGGCCGGGCTCTGGTGGCTTGGCGCGGCGTTTCTCGTCGAGGCGGACGAATTCGCTTGGGCCTTGCCGCTGGGCGTTGTCGGACTCCCCGCCGCCCTCGCGATTTTTCCGGGTCTCGGGTTCTTGATTGCGCGGCTGCTTTGGATGCCTGGCGCTAGCCGTCTGTTTGCGCTTGCTGCCGGATTGAGCTTTGCGGAATGGCTGCGTGGACACGTGTTGACCGGGTTTCCCTGGAACACATTCGGCATGGCGTTTGGCGGCAATCTCGTGACCGCGCAACTGGCCTCGCTCATCGGCCTTTATGGTCTGACCGTCATCGCCATCCTTATTTTTTCAGCTCCCGCGGTTTTCGGCGAAAAATCCGCAAGGCAAGGGGGCCGGTTGCCGCGGGCAATCGCAGCCGCTGCCCTGGCCTTCGCCGGGATTTGCGCATTTGGCGCCCTCCGTTTGGCGGCGACAACTTCGGAGCCGGTCGCGGGAGTAAAATTGCGGATCATGCAGCCCAATTTGGCCCAGGACGCGAAATTCCGGCCGGAGAATAAAGCCCGGATATTGTCGCAATATCTGATTTTGTCCGCGCGCGGGGCGGGATCAGATAGTTCGGGCCTCGACGATGTCACCGTGCTCATCTGGCCGGAGTCGGCGTTCCCCTTCATCTTGTCGCGCGATGCCGGAGCCCTTGCCGAAATCGGCGCGGTTTTGCCGCAGGATACGGTTCTCGTCACCGGCGCCGCACGTGCGGACGATGAGGCGCGGCGGTCCGCGTCCGGCCGCGCCCGGTACTTCAACGCCATTCAAGTCATTGCCAGCGGCGGACATATTCTCGACAGCTACGACAAGGTGCATCTCGTGCCCTTCGGCGAATATTTGCCGCTTCAGACCGTCTTTGACCGCCTCGGCCTACGACAATTCGTGCATATCCCTGGCGGCTTCGAGGCTGGTTCGAAACGGCAGCTATTGGTTGTGCCGGGGTTGCCGGCCGTCGCGCCGCTGATTTGCTACGAGGCGATCTTTCCGGGCGAGGTTGTGCCCGCCGGGGCGGCGCGTCCGGGATTGCTTCTCAACGTAACGAACGACGGATGGTTTGGGACGAGCACTGGCCCTTACCAGCATTTCGCGCAAGCGCGGCTGCGTGCAATCGAGGAAGGATTACCCTTGATCCGCGCCGCGAACAGCGGAATTTCCGCGATAGTCGATCCCTATGGCCGCGTTTTGGCCGAATTGCCACTTGGTGCCGAAGGCGTGCTCGATGGCGTTCTCCCGCAAACAATCGCCCCGCCGGTTTTCGCGCGTTTTCCTTTCGTCAGCGCCTTTTCCGTCTGGATCGCCGTGTTCGCGATTGCGGTGTCCCGCCGGCAAGGGAACCGGATGAAGAACTTGCACCAGGCGAATCTTTTGCCGCCGCTTCCACGCCATTATTAATCGGTACATGAGCATCCATTAGGCAGATAACATAACTGATCAATATTTTCTCGCCGCAAGCTTCTTTCGCGGCGATGTCGTCCACGCGGGGGCATAGGCGGGCACAGAAAGACCTGCGTAACCGGCGGCCTATTCTCCCGCCGGCGCATCCGGTTGCGCAAGCAAGGGAGTTGCCTCGGATGCCGCTGCGCTTTCCGCTTTTTGAGCGATAATCAGTTCATCCCGAATGTTCGCGACACGCCGGAGTTTGACCATTGCAGCGCCCGTACCTGCTGGAATGAGCCGCCCAACGATGACGTTTTCCTTCAAGCCTTCCAAAGTATCGGCCTTGCCGTTGACGGCCGCCTCGGTCAACACCCGTGTCGTCTCCTGGAAAGAGGCGGCCGAGATGAACGAGCGCGTCTGCAACGACGCCTTGGTGATCCCTAGGAGAACCGGAGTTCCCGAGGCCGGCTTTGCTCCCGCCTCGATTGCCGCGGCGTTGGCCTCGTCGAGCTCGATTTGATCGACCTGCTCGCCTTGCAAAAACCCGGTGCCGCCGGGCTCGACGATATCGACCTTCTGCAGCATCTGCCGGACAATCACCTCGATATGTTTGTCGTTGATGCTGACCCCTTGCAACCGATAGACCTCCTGAATCTCGTTGACGAGATAGGCGGCAAGTTCCTCGACCCCCTTGATCGCCAAAATGTCATGCGGCGCCGGATTTCCATCGACGATATAATCGCCCTTTTCGACGACGTCGCCGTCCTGGAGATGGATGTGTTTGCCTTTTGGGATCAAATATTCGATTGGCTCAGCGCCCTCTTCATTCGGTACGATCGAAATGCGCGTCTTGTTCTTGTAGTCGCGCCCGAATTGCACGGTGCCGGAGGCCTCGGCGATAATCGCGTGATCCTTTGGCCGGCGCGCCTCGAACAGTTCGGCGACCCGCGGCAGACCGCCGGTGATATCGCGCGTCTTCGCCGAGTCCATCGAGATACGGGCAACGATGTCGCCAGCCTTGACCAGCGCGCCTGGGTCAACTCCAATGATCGAATCCACCGGCAGCGCATAACGCGCGTCGCCGCCGCGGTGCAGCTTGCCGATCTTGCCGTCCTCGGATTTGATCACGATGGCAGGCTTCAACGTCGCGGAGCGCTGATTGAGGCGCCAGTCCATGACGAGACGTTTGGCGATACCGGTAGCCTCGTCAATGGTTTCCGTCATCGAGGCACCTTCGACCAGATCCTCGAAGCTGACCGTCCCGGCGATCTCGGTCAGAATCGGCCTCGTATAGGGATCCCACTCGGCAATGCGCTGGCCGCGCTTGATCTTGTCGCCATCGTCGACCTTGAGTCTGGCACCATATTGGATCCTGTGGACCGCGCGTTCCGCGCCGTTCGGGCCCTCGACGACGATTGCGACGTTGCGCGCCATGACCATTAGGTCGTCCTCGCTATTGCGGGCGAGATGGCGATTGCGGATCTTCACGACTCCATCGAAATTGGATTCGATGAAGGATTGATCGGCGATTTGCGCCGCGCCGCCGATGTGGAAGGTGCGCATCGTGAGCTGCGTGCCCGGCTCGCCGATCGACTGCGCGGCGATGACCCCGACGGCCTCGCCCATATTCACCGGCGTACCGCGCGCGAGATCGCGGCCGTAGCACTTGCCGCAAACGCCGTTCTTGGCTTCGCAGGTCAAGACAGAACGGATCTTAACTTCCTGGATCCCCGCCGCGTTGATGCGGTCGATATGCCATTCCTGAACCATTTCGCCGGCGGCGACGATGACCGCGCCCGAGACCTCTTTCAAATCCTCGGCCGCGGTGCGGCCAAGAATTCGCGTCGCGAGCGAGGCGACAACCTGGCCCGCGTCGATGATCGCGCGCATGCGAATCCCGTTCCGCGATCCGCAATCGTGCATGGTAATAATCGAGTCCTGCGCCACATCGACAAGACGGCGCGTCAGATAACCCGAATTCGCGGTCTTCAAGGCAGTGTCGGCAAGACCCTTTCGCGCGCCATGCGTCGAGTTGAAATACTCGAGCACGGTCAGCCCTTCCTTGAAGTTCGAGATGATCGGGCTTTCGATGATCTCGCCCGACGGCTTCGCCATCAGTCCGCGCATCGCGGCGAGCTGCTTTATTTGCGTTGGCGAACCGCGCGCGCCGGAATGCGCCATCATGTAGATCGAGTTGACCGGTTTGTCGCGGCCGTTCGAGTCCTTCTGCACCGACGAGATGCGCGCCATCATCTCCTCGGCGAGCTTGTCCGAACATTTCATCCAGACATCGACGACCTTGTTGTATTTTTCGCCTTGCGTGATCAGTCCGTCATTATATTGCTGCTCGTATTCCTTCGCGAGCGCGCCTGTCTCGGCGATTATGCGCGGCTTGGTTTCCGGCACGACCATGTCGTCCTTGCCGAAGGAAATACCAGCCTTGAACGCCTCCCGGAAGCCGAGCGCCATGATCTTGTCGCAAAAGATGACGGTCTCCTTCTGACCGCAGTTGCGGTAGACGACGTCGATCATGTTCGAGATTTCCTTCTTGGTCATCAGTTTGTTCACGACATCGAAGGGAATCTTGACATGGTGCGGCAGCAATTGGCCAAGAATCATCCGGCCAGGCGTGGTGTCGTAAACCTGCGATACACGCTGGCCCTCGCCGTCGAAGGTCGCCGCCCGCCCCTTGATCCGGGTGTGCAGGGTGATCGCCTTGGCATGCAAAGCATGTTCGATCTCGCCCATATTGCCGAATGCCATCCCCTGGCCAGGTTCGCCCTCGCGCATCAACGAAACATAATAGAGACCGAGCACGATATCCTGCGATGGCACGATGATTGGCTGGCCATTAGCCGGATGCAATATATTGTTGGTCGACATCATCAGCACGCGCGCTTCGAGTTGCGCCTCGAGCGAGAGCGGCACATGCACCGCCATCTGGTCGCCATCGAAATCGGCATTGAACGCGGCGCAAACAAGCGGATGCAGTTGGATGGCCTTACCCTCGATCAATTTCGGTTCGAAGGCCTGAATGCCGAGGCGGTGCAGCGTCGGCGCCCGGTTCAGCATGACCGGATGCTCGCGGATGACTTCGTCGAGAATATCCCAGACTTCTGGCTTCTCTTTTTCGACCAGCTTTTTTGCCTGTTTGACGGTCGCCGAAAGGCCCTTCGCGTCGAGACGCGAATAGATGAAGGGCTTGAAGAGCTCGAGCGCCATCTTCTTCGGCAAGCCGCATTGGTGCAGTTTGAGGTCGGGCCCAACCACGATGACCGAGCGGCCGGAATAATCGACGCGCTTGCCAAGCAGGTTTTGGCGGAAACGGCCTTGTTTCCCCTTCAGCATGTCGGCGAGCGACTTCAGGGGCCGTTTGTTGGCGCCGGTGATGACCCGGCCGCGCCGGCCGTTGTCGAACAAAGCATCGACCGCCTCCTGCAGCATTCGCTTCTCGTTGCGCACGATGATATCGGGCGCGCGCAATTCGATGAGCCGTTTCAGGCGATTGTTACGGTTGATGACGCGCCGGTAAAGGTCGTTGAGGTCGGAGGTCGCGAAGCGGCCGCCGTCGAGCGGCACAAGCGGCCGCAGGTCGGGCGGAAGAACCGGAACTTCGGTAAGGATCATCCACTCGGGCTTGTTGCCCGAACGGATGAAGGCTTCGATGATCTTCAGCCGCTTGGCGAGCTTCTTGGGTTTCAGTTCCGTCGTCGATTCGGCGATCTCGGCCTTCAGCGATCCGGCGATTTTCGGAAGATCCATGCCACGCAGAATTTCGCGAATCGCTTCGGCGCCAATGAGGGCAGTGAAGGAATCCTGGCCATATTCATCTTGCGCGCGCAGGTAATCGTCTTCATTGAGAAGCTGGCGGTTCTTGAGCGGCGTCAGGCCCGGATCGAGGACGATATAGGATTCGAAATAGAGGATGCGCTCGATGTCCTTCAGGGTCATGTCGAGGAGAAGCCCGATACGTGAGGGCAAGGATTTCAGAAACCAGATATGAGCGACCGGCGCGGCGAGCGAAATATGCCCCATGCGCTCGCGCCGCACCCGCGACAAGGTCACCTCAACGCCGCATTTCTCGCAGATGACGTTCTTGTATTTCATCCGCTTGTACTTGCCGCATAAGCACTCGTAGTCCTTGATCGGACCGAAGATCCGGGCGCAGAAAAGTCCATCGCGTTCGGGCTTGAAGGTGCGGTAATTGATTGTCTCCGGCTTTTTGATCTCACCGAAGGACCAGGACAGAATCTTCTCCGGGCTCGCGATCGAAATCTGGATCTGATCGAAAGCCTGCGGTTGCGCGGCCGGACTGAAGAGATTCATGACCTCTTGATTCATCGCCAACTCCTGGTGCTTGGGCCTGCGCGGTGCCGCCGCATGGCCCCTTGCCGGAAATATTCAAGAAAAGACACCGCGCGCGGCACACGCCACTGGGCGGTTTTCAATTCCCGCGTCTATTCGGCCGCCTCGGCCGGCGGCAACTGGCTTTTCGGTTTCGTTGTCTGATTAAGTTCGACATTAAGGCAAAGCGAACGCATCTCCTTGACGAGCACGTTGAAGCTTTCGGGAATGCCGGATTCGAAAGCGTCGTCGCCGCGCACGATCGATTCATAAACCTTGGTGCGCCCCGCTACGTCATCGGATTTCAGGGTCAGCATCTCCTGCAGGGTATAGGCCGCACCGTAAGCCTCGAGCGCCCAAACCTCCATCTCGCCGAAACGCTGGCCGCCGAATTGCGCCTTGCCGCCGAGCGGCTGTTGGGTGACGAGACTATAGGGGCCGATCGAACGCGCGTGGATCTTGTCGTCGACGAGGTGATGCAGCTTCAGCATATAGATATAGCCGACGGTCACCTTGCGGTCGAAAGCTTCGCCGGTGCATCCGTCGTAGAGAGTGACCTGTCCCGAGCGGTCTAGACCCGCCCGCTCCAGCATGTCGACAATGTCCTTTTCACGAGCGCCGTCGAAGACCGGCGTCGCGACCGGCACGCCGCGACGCAGATTTTCGCCGAGTTCGACCACGGCCTCATCGTCGAGTTGCATGATCTCCGTCTTGGCTTCATAAATTTCGATTAGCTTGTCCCGCAGCGGCTTCGGGTTCTTGTCCCGCAAATAGGCATTCACCGTGTCGCCGACCTGCTTGCCAAGACCGGCGCAGGCCCAGCCGAGATGGGTTTCGAGGATTTGTCCGACGTTCATGCGGGAAGGCACGCCCAGCGGGTTCAAGACGATATCAACCGGCTGCCCGTCGGCGAGGAAGGGCATGTCCTCCTGCGCTACGATCTTGGAAACGACGCCCTTGTTGCCATGCCGTCCCGCCATCTTGTCGCCGGGCTGGATCTTGCGCTTCACCGCGACGAAAACCTTCACCATCTTCATGACGCCCGGCGGCAACTCGTCGCCGCGCTGCAACTTTTCGACCTTGTCGAGAAAGCGGCTCTCAAGCGCTTTCTTGGCCTCGTCATACTGCCTGCGCATGGCTTCGAGCTCGGCCATCGTCTTGTCGTTTTCGATCGCGAAGATCCACCATTGCGAGCGAGGATAGTCCTCGACGATCTCCCGGGTGAGCCTGGTATCCCGCTTAAATCCCTTCGGTCCGGCGATCGCCTTCTTGTCCACGAGAACGTCGAAGACGCGCGCATAGACGTTGCGATCGAGGATCGCAAGCTCATCATCGCGGTCTTTCGCGAGACGCTCGATTTCCTCCCGTTCGATCGCTTGGGCGCGCTCGTCTTTGTCAACGCCATGCCGGTTGAAGACGCGCACCTCGACAATCGTGCCCTGCACGCCCGGCGGCACCCGCAAAGACGTATCGCGGACATCCGATGCCTTCTCACCGAAGATCGCGCGCAAAAGCTTTTCTTCCGGAGTCATCGGGCTCTCGCCCTTCGGCGTGATCTTCCCGACCAAAATATCGCCCGCCTGGACCTCGGCGCCGATATAGACGATTCCGGCCTCGTCGAGATTCTTCAGCACCTCTTCCGATACATTCGGAATATCGCGGGTGATTTCCTCCGGACCGAGCTTGGTGTCGCGCGCCATCACTTCGAATTCGTCGATATGAATCGAGGTATAAATATCGTCCTTGACGATTCGCTCGTTGAGAAGGATTGAATCCTCGAAATTATAACCGTTCCAGGGCATGAAGGCGACGAGGACATTGCGGCCAAGCGCCAGATCTCCGAGATCGGTCGACGGTCCATCGGCAATGATGTCGCCGTTGCCTACGTAGTCGCCGACCCGCACCAGCGGCTTCTGGTTGATGCAGGTCGACTGGTTCGAGCGCTGGAACTTCATCATCCGGTAGATATCGACCCCGGGCTTGCTGGCGTCGGTCTCCTCGGTTGCCCGGACCACGATGCGCGTCGCATCGACCTGGTCGACAAAACCGGTCCGCCGCGCCGCAATGGCGGCGCCGGAATCCCGCGCGACGACGGACTCCATGCCGGTCCCCACAAGCGGAGCGTCGGATCGGACCAGAGGCACGGCCTGACGTTGCATGTTAGAGCCCATGAGCGCCCGGTTGGCGTCGTCGTTCTCGAGGAACGGGATCAAGGCGGCGGCGACCGAAACGAGCTGCTTTGGCGAAACATCCATGAAATCGACGCGCTCGCGCGGCACCATGACGACGTCGCCCGAGCGTCGGCAAACGACAAGATCTTCGGTCAGCGTCCGCCGAGCGTCGACCGGTGCGTTCGCCTGCGCGACGTTATATTTGGCTTCCTCCATCGCCGAAAGATAAACGACCTCGTCGGTCACGCGGCTATCCTTGATCCGCCGGTAGGGGGCTTCGATGAACCCATATTTGTTGACCCGCGCAAACGTCGCGAGCGAATTGATGAGACCGATATTCGGGCCCTCCGGCGTTTCGATCGGGCAGATGCGCCCGTAATGCGTCGGATGAACGTCGCGCACCTCGAAACCCGCCCGCTCGCGGGTGAGACCGCCGGGACCCAGCGCCGATAGCCGCCGTTTATGGGTAATCTCGGACAGCGGATTGGTCTGATCCATGAATTGCGACAATTGCGACGAGCCGAAGAACTCGCGCACCGCCGCGGCGGCGGGCTTGGCATTGATCAGATCCTGCGGCATGACCGTATCGATGTCGACGGAGGACATCCGCTCCTTGATCGCCCTCTCCATTCGCAAGAGGCCCAGCCGATACTGATTCTCCATGAGTTCGCCGACCGAGCGGACACGGCGGTTGCCAAGGTGGTCGATGTCGTCGATTTCACCGCGTCCGTCGCGCAGATCGACAAGCGCCCGCATGACCGCGACAATATCTTCCTTGCGCAGCGCGCGCACCGTATCCGCCGCGTCGAGATCCATGCGCATGTTCATCTTGACCCGGCCGACCGCCGAGAGATCGTAGCGTTCCGGATCAAAAAACAGCGAATGGAACATCGCCTCCGCCGTTTCAAGCGTCGGCGGTTCGCCGGGACGCATGACACGGTAGATATCGAACAATGCTTCCTCGCGGGAGCGGTTCTTGTCGACGGCGAGCGTATTGCGAATGTAGGGACCGATATTGACATGATCAATGTCGAGCACCGGCAACTCGGGGAAACCGGCCTCGATCAGCAGCGCCAGGGATTTGGCGGTGATCTCATCGCCGGCTTCGGCAAAGATTTCACCGGTCACGGGGTTATAAAGATCGGAGGCGATATATTGACCGTGCAGATCCTCATCCTGCGCGCGCAGAAATTTGACCCCTCGTTCGGCAAGCAGACGTGCGGTGCGGACGGTAAGTTTCTTGCCCGCTTCGAGAACAACCTCGCCCGTGTCGGCGTCGAGAAGATCGAGGGCGGCGTTCATGCCTTTCATGCGATCGGGCTCGAAAGGCAGACGCCACCCGTCCCTATCCCGCGTAAACGTGATCGTCTTATAAAAGATCGAAAGAATTTCCTCGCCATCCATCCCGAGAGCGTAAAGGATCGACGTAGCCGGAATTTTCCGGCGACGATCGATTCGGGCATGGACGATGTCCTTGGCGTCGAATTCGATATCGAGCCAGGAGCCGCGATAGGGAATGATCCGCGCCGCGAACAGTAGCTTGCCGGAAGAATGGCTTTTGCCTTTGTCGTGATCGAAAAACACCCCCGGCGAACGGTGCATTTGGGAAACGATGACCCTCTCGGTTCCGTTGACGATGAACGTGCCGTTCATCGTCATCAAGGGCATGTCTCCCATATAGACATCCTGCTCCTTGATGTCCTTGACCGACCTTGCGGCGGTGTCGGGATCGACATCGAATACGATCAGGCGCAAGGTTACTTTGAGTGGCGCGGCGAACGTCATGCCGCGCTGGCGGCATTCGTCGACGTCATATTTTGGCGCCTCAAACTCATATTTGACAAATTCGAGCAGCGCCGCGTTGGAAAAATCCGAAATCGGGAAAACCGATTTGAAAACCGCTTGCAGCCCTTCGTCCGGACGCCCGCCTCGCGGCTCATCGACGAGCAGGAACTGGTCATAGGATGCCTTTTGAACTTCGATCAAATTCGGCATTTCCGCGACCTCGCGGAGATGCCCGAAAAACTTGCGGATACGCTTACGGCCGGTGAACGTCTGCGCCATATTGTGAGCCATTTCGCTCCTCGCACCTCATGTAAACAACAATTTTCTCGAGCGAGAATTCGCTAGACCCGTCCAGCCGGGGCGCTGAAGGGGCGGGACTTTCTCAGCCCCAAACGTTCACGGCGAAATACCGCGAAAAGATTCGACAAGCGTCCAGACTTATTTCGTTAACAAAGCAATCAATGTTTCAGCACGGCCACGGTGGCCTCAATCTTCGCCGAGACCGCCTTGGCAAAACATCAAACCGCCGAAGCGGCAAAGCCGCGATCACTTGAACTCCACCTGGGCGCCCGCTTTTTCGAGCGCCGCCTTGATCTTTTCGGCTTCCTCCTTGGTCACGCCTTCCTTGACGGGCTTGGGCGCGGCCTCGACGAGATCCTTCGCTTCCTTCAAGCCAAGCCCGGTCACCGCGCGCACTTCCTTGATGACTTCGATTTTCTTGGCGCCGATCGCCGCTAGGATCACGGTGAATTCGGTCTGCTCCTCCGCCGGTGCCGCTGCCGCGCCGGCCGCGGGTCCCGCGGCGACAGCGACAGCCGCGGCCGCGGACACACCCCATTTTTCTTCCAACAACTTGGCGAGTTCGGCGGCTTCGAGCACGGTGAGCCTCGACAGGTCCTCGACGATCTTTTCCAGATTGGCCATTTTCAGTTCCTTCAATTCAAATCCAAAACCTGTAAGTCCACAAGATGACGATGTCAGGCGGCATTTTTTCTAGCGTAGGCCGCGAAAACGCGCGCGAGCTTGGCGGCCGGCGCGGTCGCAAGCCGCGCGAGCTTCGCCGCAGGTGCCTGGATGAGGCCAACGAGTTCGGCGCGCAGCTCATCCAACGACGGCAGCGTCGCAAGCGAGCGTACGGCATCGACGTTGAGCGCGGTCGTCCCCATGGCGCCGCCCAGGATCACGAGCTTGTCGTGATTCTTGGCAAAAGTCACCGCGGCCTTCGGCGCCGCGACCGGGTCGTCGGAATAGGCGATTAGGGTCGGACCCCGCATCAGCTCCGAAATCGACGCGGCCTCCGTGCCTTGCAGAGCGATCTTGACGAGACGATTCTTGGCGACCCGCACCGTGGCTCCAGCCGCGCGCATCTGCTTGCGCAGAGCTTGCATTTGAACCACGCTCAGGCCGGAATAATGCGCAACCACCACCACCGATGTCGTTCTGAAGACATCGGTCAAGGAAGCGACGCATTGTTTCTTTTCCGCTCTGTCCACAGTGTGTCTCCTTGGGCGGCCACGGACCTAAAGAATTCCGGCCTGCGGGCCGCATCTGGCGACGCTGTGCCTGTCCCCGGAACGGACCTGCCGCGCCGGACAGAGGGATAGACCAAAACCGAAGGAAGCAAATGGGCGAAGCCTTCCCGCGATCCAAAAAAATCTTGTTGTCGCCCCGTCGATGCCGACCCCGATCGCCTCGCCGGCACAGCCGAATCGGCGTTCAGGGAATTAAGCTTGCGTTCGACCAAGGACGGCCCCTCGATCCGGCGATGTCGGACAGAACAAGGGACAGGCGCCAACCGCCTATCCCCGGCCTTACCTACCGCGTCACCCTTCGCCGGAAGCGAAACTCGAGATCCCGCCATCGCGGAAACTTCATGGGGCGGGGCTCCATTTCGTCCCGAACCCTCTATTTAACCCGAACAATCTCTTATGCCAAGGCCCGAAATGCAAATTTCGCGCATCCGCAAACGATCGGTTTAAACCGTAAGCGTCGCGGGATCGACCTTGACCCCAGGACCCATTGTCGAAGAAATCGCAACACGTTGAATATAGGTGCCCTTAGCGCCCTGAGGCTTGGCCTTGGCTACCGCATCCACGAATGCAATGATGTTTTCGACAAGTTTCTCCTGCGCGAAGGAGGCTTTGCCCACGCTGCCTTGGATGATCCCGGCTTTTTCGACGCGAAACTCCACCGCCCCACCCTTCGAGGCCTTGACCGCGCCGGAGACGTCCATGGTCACGGTGCCGACCTTCGGATTGGGCATCAGGCCGCGCGGCCCCAACACCTTGCCGAGCCTGCCGACGAGAGGCATCATGTCCGGCGTGGCAATACAGCGGTCGAAGGCGATCGTGCCGCCTTGGACAGTCGAAACCAGGTCCTCCGCGCCGACGACGTCCGCCCCTGCCGCCGTGGCCTCGTCGGCCTTGGCTCCGCGCGCGAACACCGCCACACGCAGGCTGCGCCCGGTTCCGTTCGGGAGGTTGACCACGCCGCGCACCATCTGATCGGCGTGCTTGGGGTCGACCCCGAGATTCATCGCGATCTCGACGGTCTCGTCGAACTTTGCATTGGCGCGCTCTCTGACGAGCTTGACCGCCTCGGCGACCGGATAGAGCTTGATCCGGTCAATTCCTTCGCGGGCCTTGCGCACGCGTTTTCCAACTTGTGTCATCGCCCTACCCCTCTATCTCAAGGCCCATGGAACGGGCGGAGCCCTCGATCATCCGCATCGCGGCTTCGACGGAGGCGCAATTGAGATCGGGCAATTTTTTCTCGGCGATCTCCTTTATCTGCGCTTTTGTGATCTTGCCGGCAAAACCGCGGCCCGCGGTTTTCGAGCCCGACTCAATGCCCGACGCCTTCTTCAAAAAAAAGGATACCGGCGGCAACTTCATCTCGAAAGTGAAGGACCGGTCATGGAAGGCGGTGATGACGACCGGGATGGGGGTCCCTTTTTCCATCTGCGCCGTCCTGGCGTTGAAGGCCTTGCAAAATTCCATAATGTTCAAGCCGCGCTGACCGAGCGCAGGACCGATCGGAGGCGAGGGATTGGCCGCCCCGGCCGGCACCTGAAGCTTCACGTAACCCGTGATCTTCTTTGCCATTGCCCTACTCCCAGACGATGCCGGCCCTTTGGTGCGGCGGTTGCGGTCGTGGTCCAAGCCGCCGCCCGGCACGACAGACCGATCTCCCACGTCTCATCCGATCGCAAAGCGCGACCGATGGTGGCTTTCTCAAATTGCCTTATCCCAAGTTTTCCCCTGCCCAAGCGGAAGCGAAAATATGCGAGGCTTCCCGGTAAATGCTCAGACCTTTTCGACTTGCGCGTATTCCAGTTCCACCGGCGTCGCGCGGCCGAAGATCGAAACCGCGACCTTGACCCTGGAACGGCCCTCGTCGATGTCCTCGACGGTCCCATTGAAGGAAGCGAAGGGGCCGTCGGCGACCCGCACCGTCTCGCCAATTTCAAACGAAATCGACGCCTTGGGCCGTTCGACGCCCTCGGCGACCTGCCCTTTGATGCGTTCCGCTTCGCTATCGGGAATCGGCATCGGCTTCTTGTCCGCGCCCAAAAATCCGGTGACCTTCGGGGTGTTTTTAATCAGATGGTAGACATCGTCGGAAAGGAAGCATTTGACAAGCACGTAGCCGGGAAAGAATTTGCGTTCCGAATTGATCTTACGGCCGCGGCGAATTTCGACAATATGCTCGGTCGGGACAAGTATTTCCTCGAATTGGCTCGAGAGACCACGCTGCGCCGCCTGCTCCTTGATGGATTCGGCGACCTTTTTCTCGAAATTCGAATAGGCGTGAACGATATACCAGCGCATGCTCATCGGGACAGCTTTAAACCTCGTTCACCAATACCCTGCTGCAGGGCCTGACTTGCGCAAGCGAAAACGCTGGATCACGCGGATAGAATGATCAAATTTGCCCAATTGAACAAGTTCCTAACCTTGCTTCTGATGCTGTTTCTTAGCAGCAACCCGTATCCGCCGCGGGCAAATATGCCCTAACGGCCGATACTCAGAATTCCGGTGACAATGAAGCGCAGCGCCCCATCCACCGCGACGAAAAAAAGACTGGCGAGGAGGACCATGAAAAGAACAAGCCCCGTCGTGATCAGGGTCTCGCGGCGCGTGGGCCAAGTGACCTTGGCGCCTTCGGCGCGAACCTCTTGAAGGAATTCCAAAGGATTCGTCATTTCTTTGGTGTGCCGTCCATTTCAAGTTGCGCCGATTCGCGGCAGTGCCCTGTCACTTCCCGCTCACGACCATGATAAGCTGGCAAAACGCGGCGCCAAAAAATCAGGGCGCGGAACCCGAAGGCCACGCGCCGCAGTTTCTCTTATAATCAATACCACGAGGAACGCAAATTCAATTTTTTGGCTGGCCGGAACGCCACGCCGCACGCCCTCGAAACCTGGCGTTAAGGACTTGGAGATGTGACGCCAATGACGGGCGCCGGAACGAATCATACCAAGGACAGCCGCGGCGGCGGCCCAGCAATGATCCTGGTGCGCCCGCAACTCGCGGTCAACATTGGCATGTGCGCGCGGGCGATGGCCAATTTCGGGTTGACGGATCTCCGTCTGGTATCGCCCCGCGAGGGTTGGCCCCGCTCCGGTGCTCATCGAAAAGGCGCTCATGCCGCCGCGGCTGGTGCGGGGCATCTGCTCGAAGCCGCAGTCCTTTTCGAAACCGTTGAGGACGCCGTCCTCGACCTCAATTTCGTTTGGGCGACCACCGCCCGTGAGCGGGGCCAGCACAAGCAAATTTTGACGCCCGCTGAAGCGATGCCGGAATGCGCGCGCAAAATCGGAAACGGCGAAAAATCTGGCGTGCTGTTTGGCCCCGAGCGCACCGGACTTGCCAATGACGAAGTGGCGTTGGCCGATGCGATCATCACCTTTCCGGTCAATCCCGCCTATGCCTCGCTCAATCTCGCGCAAGCGGTGCTCTTGACCGGATACGAGTGGGTGCGCGCCGTGACGGATGCCCGGGCGCCATTCTCCACGGTCCAACGCTCGCCCGCCGCGCCACGCGAAATGGTCTTGTCTTTTTTCGCTTATCTCGAAGGCGAACTCGAACGCGCCGGCTTCTTCCGACCCGCCGGCAAGCAGCCGGTCATGCGGCGTAACCTACGTAATATGTTCCATCGCATGCAACTCACGGAGCAGGACGTGCGCACGCTGCGCGGCATGGTTGTGCGCCTCGTTGAAGGGCCACGGGCCAGTGCCGCGCCGGACAAAATGGCCCCGGGAGTCGAGCTCACCCGGTCCCCGGATCCCAATGAGCCGTTGGCCCAGGATCAAGAATGAACCATGCGTCCGGATTGGGCAGCCGGCAGCTCTAAGAGCTTAAGGCTTGGGTTTACAGCCGGCTGACATTGTTCCAAGGCGGCGCGGCAAAAGCGCGGACAAAATCTCTATTGCGAAACATAGTCTGGCGCGGCCGTCGGATCGCCGATTTGCAGCCAGAGGTTTTGGTCGGTTTGCGATTGGCGTTTGATAAAACGATAGCCGGTACGGTCCCAGGATTTTACCTCGTCATTCAAATTGTCGAGGACGAACTCGCCGGCGTTGGTCTTGACGGTCAGGATCGCGTGGCCCTCATTGTGTTCGTCCTTGACCACCGTCATCAGCAGGGCTTGACGCGGGAAGCCTTCATCCATGAGGATCTTGCGCTTGAACAGCGCGTAGTCCTCGCAATCGCCCTTTCCGTCTGCCGGGTAGTCCCATTGGTCGATGACGCCCCAATGTTCCATGTCCGACACCGGTTTGACATGGGCGTTGACCCATTTGTCGACCCGTTCGATTTCCTTCATTGCCTGCGGTGTCAGATTGACGTCGAGCGGGGCGAGCGGGCCGTCGTCGCACTGTCCCGAGTAACGGTGACAGAAATCCGCCCAGCCATAGGGCACGCTCACCGGGCCGCCGACGGGGGCATAAGATGCTCCGGCGGGGCCGGGCGCGGCGCTGGCGGACACCGCGGCGGCGCCCAACTCCACCGGCCATAATGCCAGCAGCGCCAAAGCGATTGCCGGTTTTAGCGTCCAATCGTTCATTTTTGCCGCCTCCCGCGCCCCAATAACGGGACTGTGGCAGGCTGGCTTTGCGGCGGGGCTAAGTTAAGTGATCGGATTTTATCGAAATAAGGCTAGCTGATTAGAGAACATTGATTTAGGAATAATTCTCCTTCACCAGGTCCAATCGAATTTGCGCGAAAAATTTCGCGCATCATTTTCAATTCGCGTCGAGCATTTTGCCGTCGTTTCCTGCAATTACCACGTCGATCATTTGCGAGGGGGGCACATCTCCAATTTTCACGTGGCAAAAATCCTCGGTGCGGCCGGTCCCGCAGCGCTCTGTCAGGACAGGCAAGGTCCTGCCGGTTTGGGCGTCGAGATGCTTGCACAAGGCTGCCGCGCCCGCCTCGCGAAGACGCTTGGCCCTTGCCTTTATGATCTCGGGCGCGACCGGCGGCATTTTCGCG
>DATARJ010000173.1:0-2755 GCA_036264205.1 Methylocella sp. | reverse complement strand
CCGAGCAGCAATCGGCTTTGCAAAAGCTATTGGACAAGGGCGCGCCGCCCGCCGCGACGCAAATGGGGGCGGACAGGTTCACCTACAAAATTGAGGTGCACGACGAGCACGGAAGCCGGAGTTTTATCGTCCCCGAAACCCTGATGCCAGCAAGCCTCGCCGGAATCGCCACGGGGCCATGATCGCCGGCATCCCGCCGGGACCGGCGTGAACCGCTCAGGGGCGCGTCACCCGCCGCAAGGTGAGATTGATCCGTCCGCCGCCCGGCAGCAGACCGGAGGAGCCCGCAAAAATCTTGTCCACGCCGTGGAACATCAACCGCCCGGCTCCGCCCATCACGACGATATCGCCGGAACGCAGTTCGAGTTTTTTTGTCGGATCACCGCGCCGGAGACCGCCGTAACGGAAACAGCAATTATCGCCGAGCGAGATGGATACGACCGGAGCGGCCAAATCCTCCTCGTCGCGGTCCTGATGGAGGCCCATTCGCGCGGAAAAATCGTAAAAATTGACCAGGCAGGCCTCCGGCGGATGCGCATAGGAGGCCAGCGCGCGCCATATGTTCAGCACGGACAATGGGATGGCAGGCCAAGCACAGCCGTTAAACGGATGCGTCGCCTGATAGCGATAGCCTCCATCGCGGTCGGACACCCATCCGAGGCAACCACAATTGGTCATCTTGACCGAGAACGCCTTACCCGAGCGCGGCATGCGCGGCAAGAACCACGGCGCCTGCAAGACAACTTCCGCGATCTCCCCTGCAAGTGCTTGTTGCCTCGCATCATCGAGATAGCGCCGGAATAGGGTGAGCCCCGGGGCCAAACAATTGGCCGTCGTTACTCCGACTGGTTTGAGCAAATCTGCCATGAAAACGCCTCTGGCCCGGGTCTCGATGTGCAACGCCATAGCGCATTTATGGTTTGAGCGTCTCCCTGGTTTCAACCGTCGAATCGAGCTTTAGCCGGTAGATCAGCGGAACCCCGGTGGCGAGTTCCAGTTCAGGGATTGTTTCCGGCGTCAGCCCGTCGAGGACCATGACGAGGGCACGCAGCGAATTGCCATGTCCCGCGACGATCACGCGGTGGCCGCCGAGCACCGCGGGGAGAATTTTCTGGCAATAATAGGGGAGAACCCTGGCCACCGTGTCCTTCAAGCTTTCCCCGCCCGGGGGACGGACATCATAGGAGCGACGCCAGAGATCCACCTGTTCATCGCCCCATTTCCGTATTGCATCGTCTTTATTGAGGCCAGAAAGGACGCCATAATCGCGCTCGTTCAGGGCTCTATCGCGTGCGGTCTCGAGATCCGGTGTGCCAAGTTCTTCGAGAATCAACTGCAGGGTATGTTGCGCGCGAACAAGATTGGAAGTGAAGGCGCGGTCGAAGAAAACACCGTGCGCCTTGAGGTTTTTCCCAGCCGCGCATGCCTCCGCCGCGCCCTTGCTGGTAAGATCCGGGTCTTCCCAACCAGTGAAAAGGTTCTTTAGGTTCCAATCGCTCTGGCCGTGGCGCACGAGCACGAGAATGCGATCCATGTCTCGACCTTGTTGGATGCTTGCGTATGGCAACGCTTGTCCCCACTATCGATGAAGGATTGAGTCGGTGCTTCAAGGCGACATGAACAGCATAGCCGAAGCGACCCCGACGGCGAAAGCCTTTGCCCGCTCGTGCCGGGAAGCGAGCCCGTACGAACTCGCGCTGCCGACGGCTCTCGAACATGGACACACTTACCGGCAATTCGGAATCGGACTCAGTTCATGTGCGGGATTTCTTGGGCGCCGCGCGCACTGCGGGGCGGGATTTAGTTGACGGTTCGGCTTTAGCTTCGTTCGGCAAAAGTCCCCTGGAACTCTTCACATTCAGGCTGGTTGAAAGTGCCTGTTTCGGCCAATCGGCGCAGTCAGGTGGTGGGCGGGCGTCCGCGGCCTACGGCCTCGATCCAGGCGCGTATCTGGGCGTCTGGACTTAAGGCGTCATGAAAACAAGGAAAGGCGCACTAATGAAACTTCTAATCAGTGCAATCAGCATCATTGCTATGGCGTTAATGTTAGCGTCCGTACCTATCGGTAGTGCCACGGCACGGAGTGACACCGCACAAACTGACACTGTGAAGTGTCCGCCGCCCCCGCCGGCCGGCCATCCAAACATTTTTATGCGTACTGTGCAGTGTAGCAATTTACGTAGCGGCACCGGGTCCAAGGGTTCCGCGCAGCAACCCATTATTGAGAATAAGCAGCCGCCTGTCAGGGATGACGGGGCAAAACCATTGCCTAAGTAGTTTTCCGACGTGAAGGCTCGGACTTGTCCGGCTTCCACGCCAAAATTGGTTGTACTAGACAGAAAGCCGTCATCGATGACGAATGTCCCAACCGGCGACCCCCCGGTCTACGATGCGTTGGCGCAAGCCAAGGAGCTTTTGCGCTCGGTGCGCGCCGGCGCGCTCGCCACTTTGGTGCCAGGGAAGGCCTTTCCGTTCGCGAGTCTTGTTAACGTCGCGACCGCCCCGGACGGTAGCCCGATCTTGCTTTTATCGCGTCTTGCAGCGCATACCCGGCATCTTGCATCCGATCCCCGCCTTTCGCTACTCCTTGTGCAAACCGGCGCGGGCGATCCCCTCGCGCATCCGCGCGTCACGATCATGGGAAGCGGCGAGTGTGTGAGCGACCCCGACGGCCGCGCGGCGCTGAAGGCGCGCTTTTTGGCAAAACATCCACAATCGGCACTTTATGCCGATTTCGGCGACTTTGCATTTTGGC